>JAGBWO010000230.1 GCA_017629765.1 Opitutales bacterium
CGCCATGCCCGTAAAATTCTTTTGTAAGCTTTTTGTTCAGGGGAAGCTGGTTGAAGTACATTTCAAACAGCGGCTTCATTATGTCGAAGTCTCCCGCCATGAGCCTTGCCCAGTACATCGGGCGGGTGTTTTGAAACCAGTACTGCCCGCCCCAAGTGCGGTAGTCGGCGTCTCTTGGGGTGTCGCGGTAGTTTTCGCGGTCGGTTGTAAAAATGGAGCCGTTGAATTTTACGGGCGCTTTCCCCCTCCCCGCGCATGCGGTTTTATAGCGTTGGAGTATGTATCCTTTTGTGATGTTTTCAGCCTCTTCGTCCCCTTCCGCGAATATGTAGCTGCGCAGCCAGAAGTTGTTCCACCATTCGCGGTGTTTTGCGATTCGCTTGTCCGATTTTATTGCGGATAGCTTTTGTGAAAGTTTTAAGGCTTCTCCGTGCCATGCTTGCGGATTTTCAAATTTTCCCGACAAAACCGAGATTGTGAAGCTATGGTTCTTTGACGGCTTTTTTGAAACCAGAACATTTTGGCTTTCCGCCCTGAAATTTTCTCCGCCCGCGACTGCGCCGAAAGCGAGACTATTCAAATGCTCGTTTTGTGGGATTTTGTTGAAGTGGCAGACGGCGATTTTGTCTTCCGAAATTTCCATGGTGTTGTCGGCGGAAATTATGCCCTGCGCGTTCGGGCGCAGGTTTTCAAGTTCGACTTTTGCCGCCACTGCCCTGTCGGAAGATATGTCAACCACGATTTGCGGATTGTTTGCGTCGGCATAAATTCTGAACGCGCGGCTTTCCCTTCCTGACGTGTATTTTATGAGAATTTCGCTTTCTTTGAGTTTTAGAATTTGCGAAAACTGCGGTTTGGGTTCGCTTTTTAATTCGGGAGCAAGCGTGATTTTCACTCCGGCGATTTTCAAAAGCCCTTTTGAGCCTTTTAAATCTTCGCTCCAAGCGTCGGTTTTGGAGATGTAAAAACAGACTTCCCCGTCTTCCGTCGCCCATGCGTTTAGCCCGATGTCTCCGTTTCCCGTCGGCATGGAATCGGCGGAGGTTTTGCCCGCCTGCGTCCAGAGTATGTTTTGCTTTTCAAGGCGCGAAAAAACTTCATTTGACCTTGCGTCCGCAAATGCGGAAGTCGCGGAAACCAGAAATAGCGCCGATAACTTGATGATTTTTCCAAAATACCCCATAAAAATAAAAAGCGTCAAAATTTATCGAAAATCAAGAAATTGTTTTTGCCGACTCTATAAGCATCGCAAATGAAATGGACGCAAAAAGTATCGCGCGGACCCATTTCATTATGACTAAAAATTTAAAGCTTTTAACGAGATTTGCGAACTTTGAGGCAAGCAGAGCTATTGCGTTAAAAACAATCAGCACCGAAAGCATAAATATTCCGCCCAAAATCATAAACTGCGCCGGAATCGGAGTTTCGCCCTCTCTTATGAACTGGGGCATCAGGGCAAGAAAGAACAAGGCAACCTTAGGATTTAGGGCGTTCATCAAAAAGCCCCTCAAAAGCGTTTTAAAGAGGTTCTCGCTTTTTGCGTCCGTTTTTATGTCTTCGGCTTTCGGGGTTTCCCTTGACGCTTCAAAGGCGAGGAAGGCCAAGTAGCATGCGCCCAAAAATTGCAGGCACACATAAAGCGACGGCGTTTGCGATATTAAAAGAGAAACTCCCGTTGCGCACAGCGCGGTGTGCATGCAAATTCCAAGGCAAAGCCCGAGTGTTATCAAAATTCCGCGCCTTGCTCCTTTTGCGAGGCTTTCGGCAAGCACGAACAAATTGTCGGGCCCCGGCATTATCGCGAGCGCAAGGCTTGCCGCAAAAAAGCTGATATATAAATTCATGGGGAAAGTATTTTTTTACAATGCCGCATAATTTCAAGAGTCTTTTAAAAAAATCTTTGCATAAATTATTTTATCATATAGATTGCGCATAGGTTAAAAAAAAAGGCGGCATATGAAGAAATACATTGCATTTTTTGCGTTTTTTGCGGGGGCTTTCTTTTGCCTGTTTGCGGCGGAAAAGAAGCTCGAAGGCGAAACTTTGAAAGACGGCTCAAAGGTTTTCAAACTTTGGCGGGGCAGGGATATGCCCGGCGTCGGCGCCAAGTCCCCAATAAAAATTTGGGGCAGCGACGTAAAAGACGATTTGAGCATCACCAATGTTTCAATACCCGACATTCGCTTTTTTAAGGCGGAATCGAAAACTCCGACGCCCGCAGTCGTGATTGCGCCCGGCGGAGCGTACGGCGGTTTGGCGTACGGCAAGGAGGGCACTGCGCTTGCCAGGCTTTTGGCTAAACATGGAATGAGCGCGTTTGTCTTGAAATACCGCGTCCCCCAAAACCGCGAGGGGGCGTATCAAGACGCGCAGAGGGCTCTAAGATTTGTAAGGGCGCATGCAAAGGCGCTTAACATCGATTCAAATCGTTTGGGAATGGCGGGGTTCAGCGCGGGAGGGCATTTGGCTTGCCGCACGTCTTCAAATTTCAATGACGAAATTTATCCTCATAAGGATTTTATAGACAAGTTTTCCTCAAAGCCGGATTTCCTTATTTTGATATATCCCGCCTACACGGGCAATGACGAGCTTGTCTTGCAGCCCGATGTTCCCGTAAGCGCGGAGACAACTCCGCCATGTTTTATCGCACAGACTATGGACGACGGGCATTTGAAAGACGGGCTGACGTATTTTTTGGCCTTGAAAAAGGCGGGAGTGAAGGTCGAGGCCCATTTTTATGAAGAGGGCGGACACGGCTACGGGATGCGCGACCGCATGCATCTGCCCATGCGCACTTGGGACGAACTTTTGCTCAACTGGCTTGCCTCGCGCAAGCTTGCAAATCTTGAGGACGCCTCTCAAAAGTAAAATTGTTTTGTATTTTCGGGCAAATTCTGTTTTAAATTCATTTTTATAAACAAAAAAGAAATTTTGTCCGAATGAAAAAACTGCTCAGATTTTACGTTTACATAAAGCCCTCTCTTTTGCCGCTTATTGTCGCGGTTGTGTGCGGTTCTATTTTCGGCGCGAGCAGCGGCCTTATGCCCGCAGTCTTCAAATATGTTTTGGAGGGCGTCTTTGAAAACCAGGGCGAGTACGGGATTTGGTATGTTGCGGGGGTAGCCGCCGCGCTTCCGCTGATTTTTGCCATGCGCGCAATATCGGGGTATGCGAGCGGATATTTGATGGTGTATTGCTCTTTGGAGGTCTTGCGCAGATTGAAGCTTGATTTGTTTTCCAAAATGCAGGCTTATCCGATTGCGTTTTTCGACAAGTTCACGACGGGCGATATTTTGACGAGGCTTACAAACGACTCCAACATGGTGCAGACGCGCCTTCTCGGCTTTGCCTCCGAAATTTTCCGCCAACCCATGCAGGCAATCGGCGCAATTGCGTATCTTATTTACCAGTGCGTAAAAAGCGGGGAAGCCCTTGTGTTGATAGTCGTTTTGATGTCGGTTCCGGTTTTCATTTTGCCGATGCAGATTATACGCAAGAATTTGAAGCGGTATGCGGGCAAGGCGCAGGTTTCGCTTTCCGAAATGACCCAGCATGTGAACGAAAATTTGGACGCGGTTCATGAAGTCAGGGTGTTTTCTTTGCAAGACCGCCAAATAAAGGCGTTCGGCGAGCAGAACAACGCCTATAAAAAATTCTTTTTGAAAGTTGAAAAATACGACCTCATGCAGCAGCCAATTATGGAAGTGTTTGCGGCCATCTTAATTGCGGCGACGTTTATTTATTCATACTGCTCCCACATAGATCTGCCGACTTTTACCGCGATAGGCGTTGCACTTTATCTGATAGTGGATCCCATAAAGCGCGTCATAAAAATGACAAACGACTTTATAAAAACAATGCCGCTTGTTGACCGCATTTGCGAAATTTTGGACTATCAAAGCGAAGTTCCCGAACCTGAAAACCCTGTGAAAGTAAAAGACGTAAAGGGGCGCATAACATTTGAAAACGTCGGGTTTGCCTATAAGGACAAAACGGTGTTAAAAAACGTTTCAATAGATATTCCCGCAGGCACGAGCTGCGCCCTCGTGGGCGAAAGCGGCGCGGGCAAAAGCACTTTCGCAAAGCTTGCAATGCGCCTTTACGATCCCGCAAGCGGCAGAATTATGCTCGACGGGGTGGATTTGCGCGACATCTCGAATTTGGATTATATGGCGAATTTAGGGAGCGTTCCGCAGTATCCCGTATTGTTTAACGACACGGTCTTTAACAATATTTTGGCGGCAAAAGACGGAGCGACGCGGGAGGAAGTTTACGCCGCCGCAAAAGCCGCCTATGCCGACGATTTCATAAGAGAGCTTGAAAACGGCTACGAAACCGTTGTCGGAGAGCGCGGCGACAGGCTTTCGGGCGGGCAAAAACAGCGCATTGCAATAGCGAGGGTATTCCTCAAAAATCCGCCTATAATAGTTTTGGACGAGGCAACTTCCGCCCTTGACGTCAATAGCGAAGCCTTTATCCAGCAGGCGATAGATTCGCTCATGAAAAGCAGGACGATGTTCATCATTGCCCACCGTTTCAGCACGATAAAAAACGTGCAGAAAATCATAGTTTTCAAGGACGGCGAAATTATCGACTTTGGCTCGCATTCCGAGCTGATGTCCCGTTGCGCGCATTACAAGAGCCTTTACGAACGCCAGGCTTCGGCTGTAAGTTGATATATGGCAAAATTTAACGCGCAATCTTTAATCAAGGAAAGCTTTGCAAGATTTTTTTGCATTTTGACTTTCGGCATTTTTGGCGGCGGGCGGGAAGTGTTTTCTCCGTATGGAGAAGTTTCGAGAGAGGAATTTTGGCGCGGGTACTTCCTGCCGTCTTTTTATCTTTTTGTTTTGAGTTCGGGTCTTTACAGGGCTTTATGCTATTTTTACGGTCTGTTTTCTTTTAGTTTTACTTCCCGAAAGCTTATTTTTTCGGCAATGATTGCGCCTGCTGTTTATATTCTTTTTACAGGGGAAATGAAGCGTTTGCGCCATATTGGTTTATGGGCGGTTTTGGCAGTCTTTAATTTTTATGTTCCCTACGGAGTGCTTGTCTGCGGGCTTGTTTGCGCGTTTATGCCTAAAATCAGCCTGTTTGGACGCAAATCTTTTAAGAAATCGCGTTTTTTGCGATAGCGATAAAATTTTGGTTAATTTTTTTTGCCCATATAAAAAACTTTTTGTTTTGTTGTTTAAATAATGTTTGACATTTAAAAAATGCTCTTATAAATTTTTATTAAATCCAAAAAACTAAATAATTTGGCTATATGAAAAAACTGATATCAGCATCTATTTTTGCTTCCGCCGCGTTTATGGCATTGGGGGCGGATTATTATCTTACTTCGGGAGAGAATGTGGATATTCTCGACCTTTCAAACTGGGGCGCGGAAGAGATAACAACGGCAGATACCTTGAATATTCAAAATGACGGAACTTCTGCAGTTTTAAATGGAACGGGAAAAAGTTTTTCATTTAACCACATGCACATAAGGGGCAATGTTTCGCTCGATATTTTGGGTTCGGGCAATAAGCTGACAGGCGAGGGTACGTCGAATTCAACTGTTTATTTGGGCAGCAATGCAAACAACAGTTCCGTGCTAAACATATTGGGCTACGGTAATTCTTTTTCCGATAAAAGTGGCTGGTCTTTCATGATGGGAAACACCAATTCTACTGAAGGCGAAAATCTTTTGCGCATACATTCGTCCCGCCAAAATGAAGTCGACGCCGAAGGCAATGTCTTGGTTGACAATTCAAACAGGTTTATAATTCCAAGTTCGGTAAATTCCTTTGTTTACAATTCTCAAAAAGAAAATTCCACTGCAAAAAATACCATAAGCATTGGCGATAATTCAATACTCGATTTCCAAACAAACTTTGTTGTCGGTGCAAACAGTGGTGAGGAGGCAATAAAAGGCGGAACTTCGGAGGTTGTTTTTGACGGTTCCAATTCGTCCATGACAATAAAACAAACTTCCGTCATCGGCTCCAATTCAGGCGGACAGGCAGGCGGAACGGCAAGAATAGTCATGGGCGGAAGCTCAAACAAGATATTGGCTTCGAACAATGTGTTTGTGGGGGCGGGGCAAAATTACGCCGAAGGAGTCAAGCATACAGGCGGTACAAACGGCATATATATTACAGGTTCGGGCAATGAATTTACCTCGGAGGAGTCCATTTCGGTGGCGTCCGCTTTCGATATGTCCGGTGGCGTCAACGAGTTTGTTGTAAGCGGCAACAATAATGTTGTTAATATGAAGAATATCAATGTAAGCCGAAACAATGCCACGGCTAAATTTTCGGGCGGCACAAACCAATTTTTGGTTTCGGGCAGCGGCAACGTCATAACTGCGGCAAACAGCATAAACGTTTATACTGAAAAACAAACCGGCGGCAATGCGCTGTTTGAAGTTTCGGGTAAAAACAATGAAGTTTATTTCTCGTCAAACAACACAATCGGCAATGCGATGTCGGGCGGAACTGCGCGTTGGGTTTTGGGCGGAGAAAATAATTCCGCTTCTTATGTAAATGTCATGAGCTTCCAACTTGGCAGAACCGCAATGACGGGCGGCGAAGCTACTCTTGAAATTCGCGGAAAGAACAACACGGCGAATTTCTTCAACGTATTCATGGGCAATGCCGATACGGTTGATGGAAAGGTGAAATTCATCGTTGAAGGTTCTGGGCATAGCATAAAAATCAATAGTAATTTGGCAACTTATTTCAGCGGAGAAGTTGACGACAACGGCAAGGCTGTCGGCGGCGGTTTTTCTTTCATTGCCGATTCCGGCGGGTTTTCTACCATTGAGATAAACAATTTTTCTACGCTGTTTAACGGGCTGATTGAAATAGATTTTTCAAATTATGTCGTAAACGACACTGACAACGGCGATGAATTTACGCTTATGTCCGTAAACAACAGTGCAGGAAATCTTCTAAGCGAAATCCAAATAGATTTGGAAAAATATTTCAGTGTGTCGGGGTCGGACGACTATGAGCTTTTGTTCGGCGACAAAACTTTGGGTGTCAGGGTATTCTCCACAAATGTTCCCGAGCCTGCGACGTATGCGGCAATTTTCGGCGCGCTTGCCCTTGCGTTTGCCGCA
>JAGBWO010000231.1 GCA_017629765.1 Opitutales bacterium
CAAGTTTTCGCGCAATTTCTCCTGCGTCTTCATCCTTAACCCTGATTACGCCGTCGACCGCTTTTGAATCGTAAATCTTGGGGACAAATCCGGCTCCTATGCCCTGAATTTTGTGCGTTCCGGGATTTCCTCCCGAAAGAACGGCAGATGAATCGGGTTCGACCGCGTAAATTTTTACCGAAGGCTTGAGCGGCTTTAAGCCTTCGCCGATGCCGCTTATAGTGCCGCCCGTGCCTACTCCGCCCACTACGATGTCAACGGAGCCGTCGGTGTCTTCCCAGATTTCTTTTGCTGTTGTTGTGCGGTGGATTTCGGTGTTTGCGGGATTTTCAAACTGCTGGGGAATGAAAGAGCCGGGATTTTCTTCTTTTAGCTGAAGCGCCTTTTCTATTGCGCCTTTCATGCCTTTTGCGCCTTCTGTAAGCACGAGTTCCGCGCCGAGGCTTAGCAGAAATTTTCTGCGCTCGACGCTCATCGTATCCGGCATAGTGAGGATGAGGCGGTAGTTTTTAACCGCCGCGGCGAGCGCAAGCCCGATGCCCGTGTTTCCGCTTGTTGGCTCTATGATAAGCCCTCCCGCTTTCAAGACGCCTTTCTTTTCGGCGTCTTCAATCATGGCGAGGGCTGCTCTGTCTTTTACCGAACCCGACGGATTGAAAAACTCGAGCTTCGCCAAAATTTCGGCGTCGGTTTTGTTGAGTTTGTTTATGCGTACAAGCGGAGTTTTTCCGACAAGTTCAAGAATATTGTTTGCTATTTTCATTTTATTTTGAAATTATTTATTGTTAAATTAACGCTTCGTCAAGGGCTTCGATTATATCGTCGGAATTTTCCAAGCCGATTGAAAGCCTTATGAGATCCTTGGTAAGACCTCCCGACAGCTGTTCTTCCTCGGAAAGCTGGGAGTGGGAAGTGCTTGCGGGGTGCAGGATTAAGCTCTTGGAATCGCCTACATTTGCAAGATTGCTGAAAAGCGAAATATTGTCAACAGCTTTTACCGCCGCTTCGTATCCGCCTTTCAAGCCGAAAACCACCATTCCGCCGTAAAGTCCGTTTTTTATGTATTTGTTTGCAATTTCATGCGACGGGTCGTTTTTTAGCCCCGGATAGCGGACCCATGCTACCTTCGGATGTTTTTCGAGGAATTGCGCGACTTTTAGCGCGTTTTGGCTGTGGCGTTCTATTCTGAGGGGAAGGCTTTGCAGTCCTTGCAGGAATATCCATGCCGCGTCGGGCGCGAGCGTGGGGCCCACGTTTCTAAGCCCAACGGTTCTTAAACGGAGAATGAATGCCAGCGGGTTTAAGTCGCCCAAGTCGCGGGCAAATCTAAGACCGTGATAGCCGCCGTCGGGCTTGTTGTAGAGGTCGAATTTTTCGTCGGTCCAGTCGAAGTTGCCCGCGTCTATCACTATGCCGCCGATGCCCGTTCCGTGCCCTCCAATCCACTTTGAAAGCGAATGTATTACTATGTTTGCGCCATGTTCGATTGGCTTGAAAATTCCGGGGGGCGTAAACGTGGAGTCAACGATGAGCGGCAAATGGTGTTTTTTCGCTATTTTTGAATATTCGTCAATGTCGGCAAAATCGAGTTTGGGGTTTCCTATTGTTTCGATGTATATTGCCCGCGTTTTTTCGTTTATGGCGGCTTCGACTTCGGCAAAGTCGTTGACCTTTGTAAATCTCGTCGTTATTCCCCAGTTCGGCAAAATCGACGCAAACTGCGTGTAAGTGCCGCCGTATAGGTTATTTGCCGAGACAAGCTCGTCGCCTTGCTTTAAGATGTTTGTTATGGCAAACGCGATTGCCGCAGTTCCGGAGGAAAGCGACAGCGCCGCCGCCGCTCCTTCTATTGCCGCAAGCCTCTTTTCCAAAACGTCGTTTGTCGGGTTCATAAGCCTTGCGTAAATATTGCCCGATTCTTTCAACGCAAAGAGGTCCGCGCCGTGCTTTGCGCTTTTGAAATTGAATGCGGTTGTTCTGTAAACGGGAACCGCTCTTGCCTGCGTGGCGGGGTCGGGTATTTGCCCCGCATGGATTGCCAATGTTTCGTATCTGTAATTTTTTTCGCTCATTTTTTTATTCTTTCTGATTTTATTGAATGTGTTTGTGTTGTTTTTTTGTTGTTAGGTTGGCGGGAGCTTTTCTTCGCCGATTTGCGTTTTTTGTTGTTTACATTCGGTTGATACACATTCGCTTGGCAATGGAAAGAAGGGCGGCTTTTCTTCCAATCTCTTTTCGGCTGTTTTTCGTGGTATTAATTGGGTTTTTGCTTTTATTGTTTTAATCATTATTATTTTGGTAGTGTTTAAAATATTTTTCGGAATGTCAACAAAAATTTTAAAAATTTTTCCCTTTATTTTAAATAGTTTTGAAAAATTCTTATAGAATACCTTTTTAGGGGTAAATAATTTATTGTTGCCAAAATGTTTATAGGAAAAGCCAAATTTGAAAAATAGGCGTTTTGCAAAAAATTCTTGCGATAAAAATTGTTTTTCTTAGCTTATTTTGACGATGAAGCATGGAAGAGCAGTCTTGAAAGGAAATTTGGAGCCGTTGCCCAACTTATATTTGGTTGGTTTCATGGGGACGGGCAAAAGTTCCATCGGCAGAAGGCTTGCCGCGCGCTTCGGACTTAGGTTTATAGACAGCGACGAGGAAATAGAAAAATCGAGCGGTTTGTCGGTTAAGGAGATTTTCGCAAAATACGGTGAGGAAAAATTCAGGGAAATGGAGCGCGATTTCATCGAAAACGGGCATCCCAAATCGGGGTGCGTCGTATCCTGCGGCGGGGGGCTGGTGTGCAGGGACGGAATGCCGGAGCTTGTCAAAAGCCGAGGGGTTTCGATTGTGCTTTTTGCTGAACCCGAGGTTATTTTCAGGCGCGTCAGCCTTTCAAAAACAAGGCCTCTTTTGAATGTCGAAAACC
>JAGBWO010000232.1 GCA_017629765.1 Opitutales bacterium
CCTGCGGCAAATGGGTTACGCACAGCACTTGATGCTCCCCCGAAAGCTTTGCAAGCTCTCCGCCCACTTCCGCCCCGATTTCGCCGCCGACATTCGCGTCCACTTCGTCAAAAACAAGAAGAGCGGTTTGGTCGGCGTCCGCCATAGTGGTTTTTATCGCAAGCATGACCCTTGCAAGCTCTCCGCTTGAAGCGATTTTTGCAAGAGGGAGCGGCTCCTGCCCGGGATTTGCGCTAAATTCAAATTCGCAAACACTGCCGCAATCAACCCCGACGGCTTCTGAGGCAATTATGCGGACTTTGAAGTCGGGACGCTTAAAGCCGGTCTTTTTCAGAAGCGAAACCACTTTCTTTTCAAGCGCCGAACCCGCCTTTTCGCGCGCTTTCAGAATCTTTTCGGCAACCGGATAAACAAGGGCTTTCAGCCTTTCGATATTATCCTCCTCCTTTTTAATGGAAGCCTTAACGTCCCCTTGAAGGGCGATTTTCTGAGCCATACCGTCCCGGATTTTCAAAACCTCGCCCACGCTTGAACCGTATTTCCTGCGGACATTCAGCCACGCATCCATTCTTTCGCGAATTTGCCGGGCATCCTCCTCCGAAAACGAACAGTTTTCCGAAAGAGAAAAAAATTCGTCCGAAATGTCGGAAATTTCTATTGATACTTCGTTTATGCGGCGGGCGAGAGCCGATGCTTCCGCGCACGAATTTGAAATTTCGCCCGAAAGCCTTATGGCGCACGCCAGCTTGTCGCAAACGCCGTCTTCGCCGCCAAGCATTTCGGCGACCGCCTGTGACTTTTCCAAAACCTCGCGCGAATTTTCCATAAGCTTGTAGGAATTTTCAAGCTCGGCAATCCCCTCTTCGGAAAGATTGAGAGAGTCTATTTTTTCTATCTGCGATTTTGCAAACTCCATCTCGTCGGCAGACATCTTTTTCGCGCCTTTAAGTTCCGCAATCCTTTTTTCCGACGCCAAAATTTCCCCGTAAAAAGCCATATACTCTGCTTTCAGCTCCGCGATTTTTGCGAAATCGTCAAGCATAGCCAGCTGGTTTTTTGAAGAGAACAGCTTTTGTGGCTCGTTTGAGCCGTGAAAATCTATCCAAAATTCCCCTATTTTTTGAAGGTTCGCAAGAGTTGAAAGAGAGCCGTTTACAAAACATTTGCCCGCCTTGTTTTTTTCAATTATTCTGCGAAGCACAAGCGCGCCGTCCTCGCATGGCGCAATCCCGCACTCTTTTAAAATTTCGTCAATACGCCCCGTTTCGGGAAAATTAAGCACGGCTTCAACCGAGCACTTTTCGGAGTTTGAGCCGATAACTTCCCTGCCTGCGCGGTTGCCCGCAAGAATTGAAAGCGCGCCCAAAAGAACGCTCTTGCCCGCCCCCGTCTCGCCCGTGACAACAGTAAATCCGCGCTTGAAGTCAAGCTGCGCGCTTTTTAAAAGCGCAAGATTTTCTATTTTTAAAAATTCCAGCATTCTTTTTCGTATTATAAAAAAATTACACTTAATTTTTAAGGGAATTTGCCAAAGTTGTCAAACACGGCTAAAAAATATTTTCATAAGGCGGAAGTTCGCTTTTATGGAAACGCACGGCTTTGGTTTAGTAAAGCAAAAAATATATGATGTGGCTATGATTTTTATTGCTCCAAGCCGCTTTTTCAAACTTAATGTCCTTATTGTTATGACTGGAAAAA
>JAGBWO010000233.1 GCA_017629765.1 Opitutales bacterium
AATATCAACATTACAATTAAAATACCTATAACGGCATTTATTGCAATCATCTTGAATATTCCCAAGAGCGAAATAAATATTGCCTTTCTGGCATTTGGCTTTGGGGGAATTTCAGAAATATGGCATCCTTTCAAAAAAACATAAAACGCGCCAATTTCCCATTCGGTATATTCTATTTCGATATTTGGCTGGCTTCTAAAATCCAAAGAAACATTTAATGTGCAAAAAAGCGCGCTTTCTGCCTTTTTTATTACAAGTTCCCTTTCAATTTTTGCAGGGTTAAAAGACAGAATATTGCCAAGCTTAGACCCCGCCTTAAAAAGCATTTCGCTTTCCGATTCAAATACAAGTTTATAACCCAATCTCCCATAAAAATACTTTGCATCCTGACGCCAATCCCGCTTTATTTCGGTTAGCGGAAGCTCAAAAGAATGAGTTATCATTGAATTGGGATTCATAAATATTTCAAACAATGAGTTAATTATCGCAAAACAAATCGGCAATGTCAATAACAATCTATCTTGACATTTTACAGTTGCGGAAACATTTCCAAAACTATTTTATGTTCATCAAAAATTAACCATTCAACAACTTTATGAATACATTTTTCAAAACAGCATTTGTTTTATTTGCACTGATTTTGGCGGCGTGTTCGTCGGTTAAGCAAAATTCCGAAGCCGTATTTTGCGCCGAAAAAAACTGCTCGGACGATTCCCACATAAAATCTTCCGTATTGTTCGCGGTCGCAATGCCCGATGAAAGCAAATACATAGAAAAGGAATACAGTCTTAAAAAGCTTTCAAAAAACATTTCTTCAAACGGCGAAATTTCATGCATCGTTACGGGCATCGGCGGAGACTGCGTCGATTCCGCGCTTGAAAAAACAAGCCTTCACGGCAATGTCTTGGTTGTGAATGTCGGATACTGCGGCAGCAACGTCATAAATAAAGGCGAGCTTTGCAAAGTGAACAAAGTCGCAAAAATCGAAAAGCCGAATGACGCGTCAAAAATTTCAGACTTTGGCGGAGTTCCCTGTTTTTCGTCCGACAAATTCGTGGAGGAAACCGACATAAAAGAGCCTTGCGTCTTCGACATGGAGCTTTTCTATTTCCATAAAAAATTTCCCAACCTCATATCTTACAAAATCGTAAGCGACAACCTTTCGCACTCCGAATATGAAGGCTTCAAAGATTTCAATGCCGACGACAGCTGGCGACGCTTTTTCAAGACAATCGCTCCTGCCATGCAAAATAAAAATTAAAACCCTTGCAGAAAACATTTGACTTGGCGTGCGCAAATTGCGAAACTTTGTTTCAAAATGCAAAGACACATTTTCTAACTTTCAGTTTCTATGAATAATTTTACATATTTCGCACCCACAAAAATAGAATTCGGACTTGGCGCGCAAAAAAAAGTCGGTAAGCTTTTAAAAGAATTTGGCGCAAAAAAAGTGCTGATACACTTTGGAGGACAAAGCGCAAAAAAATCGGGGCTGATAGAGGAAGTCGAAGCCCTGCTCAAATCGGAAGGCATTGAATATGTGGAATTTGGCGGCGTAAAGCCAAATCCGCGCCTTTGCGACGTCTATAAGGGAGCGGAAATCTGCAAAGCGGAAAACATCGACTTTCTTTTGGCGGTCGGCGGCGGCAGCGTGATAGATTCCGCAAAGGCCATCGCCCTTGCCATCGCAAATCCCGACTGCGACGTCTGGGATTTTTACACGGCTTCAAAAACGCCGAAAGCCTGCGCTCCCCTCGGCGTAATACTGACAATGGCGGCGGCGGGCAGCGAAATGAGCGAAGCTTCCGTCATAACAAAAGACGAAGGGCAGCTCAAACGCGCGATAAATAACGACCTCGTAAGGGCAAAGTTTTCGATTCTGAATCCCGAACTAACCCTGACTCTTCCAGACTACCAGACGCAAAGCGGATGCGCCGACATTCTTCTTCACACCCTCGAACGCTATTTTAAAAATACGGAAAGCTTCGAGCTTACCGACTCCATTGCGGAAGCCTTGATGCGTACGGTAATTGCCAACGCAAAAATCCTGCACGAAAATCCGCAAGACTTGAATGCCCGCGCCGAAATAATGTGGGCATCGACGCTTTCCCATAACAATCTGACGGGAGACCGAACAAAAGGCGACTGGTCATGCCACGCCCTCGAACACGAGCTAAGCGGAATATTCGACGTTGCGCACGGAGCGGGGCTTGCGGCAATTTGGAGCACATGGGCAAAGTATGTTCTTTCCGAAAACCCGAAACGCTTCGCAAGGCTTGCCGTAAATGTCGCGGGAGTTGAAAACAACGCCTCCGACCCGGTTTCAACCGCGCAAAAAGGCATTGAAAAATTCGACGAATTTTTTAAAAGCGTCGGGATGCCCACAAGAATTTCGGACCTCGGCATTGAAATCGACGACAATCTTGCCTCTTTGCTCGCAAAGAAATGCTCAAACTGCGGAACGCAGAAAATCGGCAACTTCCGCCCGCTTGACGAAAGCGACATGAAGCGGATTTATTTGAACGCAAAGTAAAATATTTTTATTTGCAATCGCCGCCGATATTGGTTCTATTTGAAGAACCATATGGCATTTTTGCGCGGAATGATTTTTTTGCTTATTTTCGCCTCCTGCATAAATTTGCAGGCGGCAAATGTATTCGTTTTGGCAAACAAAAATTCCGAAAAATCAAGAAAGCTCGCGTCCGAATATTGCGCCCTGCGCTCTATTCCAAATGAAAACATCATAGCCCTCGACGTAAAAGACGCCGCAAATATTTCAAGAGACGGCTACGATAAAAAAATCGCGGAGCCTCTTTTTAATTTCTTAAAGAAACGCGGAGCCGTCAAGGACATCCTAAATTCGGAAAACCCCAAATATGCCCTCGTTGTCAAAAACGATGTCGATTATGTCGTGGTTGCAAAGGGCGTGCCTTACAGAATTTCAGAAGAGAAAACTTCCGCCGACTCAAAAATATCCGCGGCGGCAAACAACTCCGCCTGCGTAGATTCCGAACTTGCAATGCTATTAAAAGGAAAATACGAACTGCGCGGAATGCAAAAAAACCCGCTGTTCGGTTTAAACAGGCAAAAGGGAGACTACAAAAAGGAAAATTTTTTGGCTGTTTCAAGACTTGACGGGCTAAATTTTTCGGACGCGCTAAACCTTGCAAAAAGCGCGGTTTCGGCAGAAGAAAAAGGGCTCAGGGGACGGGCATACATTGACATGTCGAAAAAATACCCCGCAGGCGACAAGTGGCTTTTGTCGGCAAAAAAAATCATCGAAGAACTTGGTTTTGACGTTTCTTCCGACGAAAAACCCCAACTTTTCAATTACTTTGACAGGTTCGACGCCCCCGCCTTTTACTTCGGATGGTACACCGATATGCCGCGCTACTATCCGCAGTCAAAAGATGTGAAATATGCATGCGGCGCGTCGGCGCTTCACATCTATTCGTATTCGGCCCAAAATCTATCAAACCCAAAGGACTGGACGCCCAGTTTTGCCGCCCGAAACGCCGCGGTCGCATTCGGCTACATAAACGAGCCTTTTCTGGCTTTCACGCACAGGGCGGATATCTACATGCACTATCTTTCGCGCGGCTTTGAAGCGGGAGAAGCCGCATTTTATTCGATGGGAGCATTCAGCTGGAAGGGGATTATGCTCGCAGACCCTCTGTTTTCACCGCTCAAAAAATCTTTGCAAAACCAGCTTGAAGACATCGAAAACGGAAAAACCGACGAATTTTCCCAATACGCCGTAATCCGCAAAATGAATTTGTCTGTTCGCGAAAAAAACGATGCGCGCCAAGCGGTTGAAATCGGCGAAAGCTTCATTCCGAAGCTAAAAGAAAAGTTCGCGCTCAATTGGAGGCTTGCACAGCTCTGCGACGGGCTGGATGAAGAAAAATCTGTAAATTTAGCGCGGGAAGCCGCAAAAGAGGCAAAAGGAAATTTCCAAAATTTCGGTCTGGTTTTCGAAATTGCCGGCTTTTTAAAATCCAAAAACCTGAAAGAAGAAAGCGCAGAACTCTGCATTGAAGTTTTAAATTCCGCAAAAGACGCCGATTTCCTGCAAAAGACAATCCCCGTTCTATTGAAAGAAGAGGCGTTTGCCGATAAAGAACGCAGTCTTTTGGAGGAAAAGCTTTCAAAGCCGGATAAAAAATAGAACGAAGTTTGCCATTTCAAAAAACTTGACAATCTAAAACTCTTACAACATCATTTGACAAAACCGCTAAATTTAAATCGTTAATAAAAGGGGAAAGAATGAAAAGAAGAGACTTCGTAAAAACCGCAATCGCAGGTTCCGCAATAGCTTGCACAGGCTCAATTTTTGCGGAAGAAAAAAAATCGGCGAAAAAACCCGACCTCGTTGCAATACACGGCGGTTCGGCTGCTGAAATGTTTGAAAAGGGCATTGCCGAAATGGGCGGAATGTCGCGCTTTGTGAAAAAGGGGCAGACCGTCGTTTTAAAACCCAATATTGCCTGGAACAGAACGCCCGATTTCGGAGCGAATACCGATCCGGACTTGGTTGCGGCGGTAGTGAAAGCCTGCCTTGCGGCGGGAGCAAAGAAGGTTCTCTGTTTCGACCATACCTGCCATGCGGCCGACGACTGCTACAAAAACTCCGGCACTGCGGAAGCTGTTGCAAAGGCGGGCGGCGAAATGGTTTCGGGCAACGCAGGCTCTATGTTTGTCGACCAAGACATCCCCAAGGGCGTTTCTTTGAAGAAGGCGAAAGTACACAAACTTGCGGTGGAAGCCGATGTATTTATCAATATGCCCGTTTTAAAGCATCACGGCGGCACGAAAATCACATGCGCCATGAAAAACTACATGGGTTGCATTCTCGACAGAGGCTTTTGGCACAGAAACGACTTGCCCCAGTGCATAGCCGATTTCGCTTCGTACCAAAAGACTTCGCTTACAATCGTTGACGCCTACCATGTAATGCTCGAACACGGCCCGCAAGGCAAGGACCCGAAGTTCGCGCCTGTCGTGAAATATCAGGTAATTTCCAACGACATTGTCGCCGCAGACGCGGCTGCCGTCCAGATTTTTGCGACTGTCGCAAAACAGTACGGCATGGGCAAGCCCTACACTCTCGATGAAATTCCATACATAGGCCTTGCCGAAAAGCTCGGCGTCGGCACTGCCGATTTGGGCAAATTGAACGTAAAGAGAATTTCCGTAGCATAACAAACACACAAAAAATTCAAATAAGGCGCACGCTTGAAGGCACGTCTCTAAAAAGCGAGAGGCACTTTGGGTTTGCGCCTTAATTTTAAAAAAATGAAAACACTGCGCCTTTTCAGAGTAATTTTTGCAATATTGTTCTTCGCGGCAATAAGCCTGCAATTTTTCGACATTTACCATAAATTGCCGAAAATTTACTATATGTATCCGCCTGCATCGCTTCAATTTATGCCGTCATTATTGAAGTTTCTGGCGGGAGTCGGCATTGCCTCGGCTTGGGCGTTCCTCGCTTTTTCGGGTCTTGCGCTGATTTTGGGCAGGGCCTATTGCTCGTTCATTTGTCCATACGGAATACTTATGGACATTTTTAGGAAAACAGCAAAATTCCCCGCCGAAAACAAGTTTCTGAAAAAAACGGCGTTGGGCAGATTTTCGCAAAAGAATTTTGCAAAACTAAAATACGCCAAACCGCTTACGGCTCTCAGAATTTCATTTTTGACGCTTGCAATGCTTTGCATCGCATTCGGATTCGGCGCGCTCTTGGGGCTGCTTGACCCTTATTCCCTCTATGGCAAAATAATGTCGGCTGGTTTCATAGCCGCATCCGAAACTGCAAACTTCTCGGCGGCGACTGCCGCAAACTTCGGCTATTACGGCATAACGCCTGCGGCAAACGCGGCGGTATCGGTTGCGGCATTTGGATTTTCAATTTTTCTTTTGGTTTTGACCGCCATGGTTTCGGCAAAAAGCGGAAGGCTCTTCTGCAACAGCCTCTGCCCTGTCGGAACTTTTTTGGGCGGGCTTTCAAAATTTGCCGTTTTCTCTTTGCAAATAGAAAAAGACCTCTGCGTCTCTTGCGGAAAATGCGAAAGAGACTGCAAGGCAAAATGCATAAACATAAAAGAAAAAGACATCGACTTTTCAAGATGCGTTCTTTGCCTCGACTGCGCGGCGCACTGCCCAAAAAATTCGATAAGCTATAAAATAAACCCCATATACAAAAAAATATTTTCAAAATCCGCCCAAAAAAGCGAAGGAGAAAAAATTTCAAGGAGAAGTTTTGCCGCCGCGTCAGCCTCAATAGCGGCCGCGCTTTTCGGCTGCAAAAAAGGGGACGAAGAGCTTGCCAAAAAGCACAGTTTAAAAGTGCTCGACGGAGCGTCGGAATACCAAATCGACGGAGCGAGAGCAGACAAGCGTCTTGCCTCGCCTCCGGGGTCAATCAGCATCGAAAACTTTTTGGAAAACTGCACAGCCTGCCAAAGATGCGTAAGCTCATGCAAGTCGCAAGTCTTAAAGGCGTCCACAACCCAATGGGGCTTGGCGGGATTTATGCAGCCTTACATGGATTTTTCGGCGGCATTCTGCCTGCCCGACTGCCATAACTGTTCAAAAGCCTGCCCTACGGGCGCAATACGCTTCATCACAAAAAAGCAAAAAATGGCTGAAAAAATCGGAACTGCAATATTCAACCGCGAACTATGCGTCGTATTTACCGACGGCACAGACTGCGCTGCCTGCGCCGAACACTGCCCTGTACAGGCGATTGAAATGATACCGTTTAACGAAAAGAAAAGCCTGTACATCCCCCATGTGCATGAAGACGTCTGCATAGGATGCGGAGCTTGCGAAAATGTATGCCCAGTGCGCCCGCATACGGCAATAGTAATTCAAGGCTTAAAAGTGCATAAAAAGGCAATTCCGTTTGACGAAAAAATGCGCTTATACGTTCCGCAAGAAAAGCCGAAAACGGAAGTTTCCGCGCCAAAACCGCTCGACAATCCGTTCCCGTTCTAAAAAACATACTTCAAAAAAAACGGCGCGGTATTTCCACCGCGCCGTTTTTTTTAACGATTCAAGCTAACGCAAAACCCTGTTCGTGGCGGGGTCCAAAATACGGAAGTTTTCGACGTGGTAAGACGGATCCGCCCTGAATGGAAGCTTCAAATTGTAGGCTTTTTCAAGGTTTATCAGATACTCGTAATCCTCGTTTTGCATGAGCTTCAAGTTTTCGGGATGCAAAAGCACAAGCATTGGAATTTCGGTTGAATTGCCTTCGCGGGTGCGGATTGCGCGTGCTATCGCCACTATTTTACGCTGAATTTCAACGCTCATCGTGCGGGAGCTTTTCACAATGCCCTTGCCGCCGCAATACGGGCATGTCGAATAAATTTCGCTCGCGTTTGACTGGTGGTGGCGCTGGCGCGTCATCTGCATGATACCAAGCTGCGATATCGGCAACACTTGGCTCTTTGCCTTATCCTTTTCCATTTCCTCGCGCAGTTTTTTATAGACAGCCTGGCGGTCTTTGCGGCTTTTCATATCGATTGTGTCGATAATAATCAAGCCGCCTATGTTGCGAAGACGCACTTGGCGGGCGGATTCGGCGACAGCTTCAAGGTTTGCCTGCAAAATGAAGTCTTTGCCGTCGGCATCCTTGCCCTTGTGGGAACCCGTATTTACGTCGATGGCAGTAAGAGCCTCAGTCTCGTCGACAACGATTTCCCCACCTGAGGGAAGCGGCACCCTGCGCTGGAAAGTCTGCGTAATCTGCTTTTCGATGTTGTATCGCTCAAAAATCGGAATGTTATCCTTGTAAAGCTGGATTTTAGAGCGCGCCCTGTGGGAAATTTCCGAAACAGACTCCAAGATTTTCTCATAGTCTTCTTTGCTGTCTATCAAAATCCTGTCGGTTTCCTCAGTCAAAAAATCTCTCACGGTGCGCTCAATGATATCGGGCTCTTTATAAAGAAGAGCGGGACCCGGTTCGTTTTCAATTTTGTTTTGAATTTGCTTCCAGATATTTAGCAATATGTGCAAGTCCCTTACAAAATACGTCCACCGCTTGCCCTGCCCCGCAGTGCGCACAATTACGCCCATGCCTTCGGGGATTTTCATGGAGCGCAAAATTTTCTTTATGCGCTCGCGCTCGCGCTTGTCTTCGATTTTGCGGGAAATGCCGCACTGACCCGCATAGGGCATAAGCACCAAATAGCGCCCCGGAATTGCGATATTTGTGGTGACCCTCGGACCCTTAGTGCCTATTTGCGTCTTGGTGATTTGAATTACGATGTCGGTCCCTACCGGAAACTTTTCGGGAATGTCCTTGTTTGAAAGCTTTAACGCCGCATTCTTTTTCTGCTCCTTCGAACGGTTTTCGCGGACAATTTCATAGGAATTATCGTTTGTTGCGCTCGGGAAAATGTCCCAATAGTGCAAAAACGCGTTTTTGGGCTGGCCTATGTCGACAAACGCCGCCTTCAAGCCGGGTTCAAGATTTTGGATTTTGCCCTTGAAGATTGCGCCCACCATGCTTTCATCGCCGACATGCTCGGTTTCGAATTTCTGCATAAGCCCGTCTTCAAGAAGAGCGACCCGCTTTTCCAAAGGCTCGACATTTATGACAAGCTCTTTATATGGCCCCTCTTCGCGCTTCAAAAGCCTTATGATTTTTTCGAGAAGCGGACGCTTTTTTGCCCGCAGCTTGGCTTCCGCGTTGAGCTGAGCCACAGAAACAGGCTCAACCGCAACTTCGGGAGGACGCTTTGAAAGCTCCTCGTCCAAAGTATTTTGATTTTCTTGAATATTTTCTTCTTTCATTTTTTCGCTTAATTTTTAAGCGGCCCATCCCGACTAATCAAACTGCCGGCGGTGCCTGAATACGCTTTGCACCAAACCAAGCAGAATAAAACAAGTCAAAACAAATGAACCGCCATAACTTAACATTGGCAAAGGCAGACCCGTAATCGGCATAATGCCAAGAGTCATACCTATATTTATAAAGACGTGAACGGCGAGCATTGCGCAAATACCCGCGCATAAAATCTGCCCGAAACGGTCGCGCGACTTGCGCGCCGCCCTCAGACAGCAAAAAAGCAAAATTGCTCCCAAGAGCAAAATGGCAAAACTTGCGCCCACAAAGCCGGACTCTTCCGCAAGAACCGCGAAAATAAAGTCGTTATAGGCGACGTCGGAAGGCAAATAGCCCAGCTTTGCCTGGGTTCCCTCACCCAAGCCTTTGCCGAAAAATCCGCCGCTGCCGATAGATATGAGGCTCTGGCGGACGTTCCAAGTGACGTCCTGCCCAAGCTTGTCGACAACTTCGGGCGCGACAAACGCCAAAATTCTGTTTCGCTGATAATCTTTCATCGGCAGGCAAAAATGGGATGAGCCAAATAGATTTCCCTTTGAAGACACTGTCGCCGTTATTTTATTTTCCTCCAAAAAGGAAGTGTAGCAGACAATATCCCAGGCAACGATTGCAACCATAAGCGCGAATGCGGCAAAAGCCGCAACAAAAAACTTTTTTGAAAGTTTCGAGACATACAGCATTGCAAACACCATTGGCGGAAAAACTAATGTAGAGCCTAAGTCGGGCTGCAAAAAAATCAATAAAATTGGGATTGCGGCGACAACAAAAATTTTAAGCAAAACTTTTAGCGATTCCTTTATCGTGCCGATTTTAGAACGCGCCAAAATTGCGGCTATCATAATGCAAGTGCCTATTTTTGCGATTTCCGCAGGCTGCAGGGAAAATATGCCCATATTTATCCATCTGGTCGCATTGAACCTCTTGTCGACAAAAGGCAAATTTATTCCGCAGCTGCCCTCTAAAAAAAGAGGAATCAAAAGCGCAATGCACAAGGCGTATATCAAATGCGCATATACGAAGCATTTTTCGTAATCCATGCGCGAAATGAAAAAGTACGCGACGCTTCCCATAGCCAAAAAGACAATCTGCCTAAACCAAAACTGGCGCGCAATAGACATTTCGTCCATATTGTAGCTCTGCGAAGTGTATATGAATACAAGCCCCATTAAAGACAGCAAAGCCATACATATAGGCATGAGAATATCCGAACGCATTTTTATGCGCCCTTCAAACCCGTCGTCTTTAAGCCTGGCAAACATTCTATAAAATCAATCTATAATCTTTACCGCAGAGAACTTGCGCGCTTCATCGGAAGAAACGCCCTTTTTCTCCGCATATTTTTCAATTTGAGACGAATCCACAACCATTTGGTTTGCATACTTTGCAAGCGGATTTGCAATCCAAAGTCCGCATACGCTTGAAGCGGGAGACATCATAAAATTGTCGGTAAGCCTTATGCCCGTCTTGCTTTCGACGTTCATCAAGCTCCAAATTTTCTTTTTTTCGGAATGGTCCGCCCACATCGGATATCCGCAGGCGGGGCGGATGCCGGCGCAAAAATCCGGCGCAAACGGGCGCATTTTTACTTCGTTTATGTAATGCGCGTAAGCTTCGGCAATGATGTTTGAAAGCGTGGAAACCAAAATCGCCTCATAGTCCTTGCCCGAGCTTTTCAGCTCGCTTTCATATTCCGCAGCCTCCGTTCCGGCAGTCGCGGCAAAAAGCCCTATCGCATCCAAGAAGCCGGAATTTACAGGAGCCACAAAGTCGGAAGCGCAAACGCAAACGTTTTTCGACGGAATTTGGTTTCTGAAGAAGCAAAGAGTTTCAACAACCTTGTTGTCCGCCCTGAAAAGCTTTATGTCCTCTCCGTCCGCCGCCGCCCTGAAAAATCTCCAAACCGCCTTGGGCTTGGCGATTTTTTTCAAGGTTTCGAGCATTTTCACCGCGTCCTCAAAAAGCTCTTTTGAAGCTTCTGCCTTCAAGGAATTCAAAGACCTTCCCTGCAAGCCCCAAGCATTGTAAAGCATTCCCCAAGAAAAATACTTTTCAAGCTCCCCGACGGAATGCGAGCCGAGCCACAAGTCGAAACTAATCGGGCGCGCGGTTTTTTCCTTTGAGAACTCCTGCCTAAACTTCATCTCGCGGGCTTTTTCAAAGCTTACAAGGCTTGCGTAATTTTCCCGTTCCTTTTCCTCGAAACTTTTGCGCAGAAAATCCTGCCTCGCCTTCAGCTCCAAATCGAAAACGCCGTTTGAATTTATGAGGCTTGCGCAGGCATTCGAAACCAAAGAGGCGTCCTCAACCCTCATAATCCTGCCGCTGTAAAGAGGGGCAAGCTTTACCGCTGTGTGGACATCGCTCGTGGTTGCGCCCCCGACGATTATGGGAGTGCGCACGCCGTCCTTTTCAAGCATCTTGACCACGTTTGCCATTTCGACCAAAGACGGGGTTATGAGTCCGCTAAGACCTATCAAATCGACTCTTTTTGCCGCTTCCAAGATTTTCTCAGGCGGACA
>JAGBWO010000234.1 GCA_017629765.1 Opitutales bacterium
GGGAAGCCGGCAAGTTTTCAAATTTGCGGATTTCGGGCGTGTTTACGCATTTGTCTTCCGCAGACTGCGACGAAAATTATACGCATATGCAGATGCAAAATTTTACGCGCGTAGTGGAGGAATTCGGAGCGAAAAATATCCTAATCCACCTCCACGCTTCGGCCGGGTTAAATTATATAAAAGACGGTGCGCCTTTCAACGCCGTGAGGGTCGGGCTTTTGCAGTATGGCATAAGCCCTTTCGGCGGCAGATGCAAAACCATTGCGGACGTCGAGCCTGTGATGTCGTTTAAGGCGCGGATAGCTTCGATAAGTCGCAATGAAAAAAGGGTTATCGCAACCGTGAGCGCGGGGTTTGCCGACGGCGTTCCGTCGAATTTTTCAAAAAACGCATGCGTGCTTGTAAGGGGGAAATAATGCCCGATATTGGGGGGAGTGAGCCTCGACGAAACTTTGGTTGACATCGCAAACGCTTCCGAGGCAGAACAGGGCGACGAAGTCGTGTTTATCGGAAAGCAGGGCGGAGAGTGCATAGATTTGCCCCTGTACAGCCATTGGACGCGCCGCATTCCGTGGGAAACAATGGTGGCGATACCCCGCAGGGTCGCCCGCGAAGTCGTTAATGTAAAATAGTTTTTTGTTCTTGCTATGCCTTTTAAGGCGTAAAAAAAAGCGGCGTTTGGGTTGCGCCGCTTTTTTAGATTTTAAGATTGTTTGAATTTTGAAACAAGGTCGGTTATCGTTCCCTTTGCGTCCCCGTAAATCATTCGGGTGTTTTCCGCAAAGAAGAGCGAGTTTACCAAGCCCGAGAAACCCGCGCCTTGACCGCGCTTTAAGCAGAACACGGTTTTTGCCTTGTACGCTTCGATAATCGGCATGCCGTAAATCGGGCTTGACTTGTCTTGGGCGGCGGCGGGGTTTACAACGTCGTTTGCGCCTATCACTATGGCGACATCCACGTTTTCCATAATCGGGTTTACGTCCTGCATTTCACAGAGCTGTTCGTAGGGAACGTCGGCTTCCGCCAAGAGAACATTCATATGCCCCGGCATTCTGCCTGCGACGGGGTGGATTGCAAAGCGGACTTCCGCCCCTTTTTCTTCCAAAATAGTCGCAAGCTCCTTTACCGCGTGCTGGGCTTGGGCGACAGCCATTCCGTATCCCGGAATGAACACAACGTTTTGCGCGGCTTCAAGAACATAGTACGCGTCGTCGGTTGAAATCGCCTTCATTTCGCCTTTGACTTCGCCGCCTTTTGCCGTTGTTGCCCCAAAGCCGGAGAAGAGAACATTGTAAAGGGTTCTGTTCATCGCCTTGCACATAATGACGGAAAGAATAACGCCGCTTGCGCCGACCAAACAGCCCGCGACAATCAATACGTTGTTTTGGATTACGAAGCCTGCCGCCGATGCCGCCAAGCCCGAAAAGCTGTTTAAAAGCGAAATGACAACAGGCATGTCTCCGCCGCCGATAGGCATTACAGCCGCAAATCCGAGAGCCAAAGAAAGAACCACTCCCGCAATCATGCATGCGTATGCCGCGCCGTAGTTGCCGCAAAGCACGAAGGCAACTGACGAAACAAGGCAAAGTGCGGCAATTGCCGCGTTTACCGTTTTTTGTCCCGAAAAAGTTTTTGCCTTGCCCGAAATTTTTCCGGAAAGCTTGCCCCATGCGTAGATTGAACCGGTAAAGGTAATGCCGCCAATCAGTATTGCAAGAATTGTAGCAGTCTTGTAAAAATAGGGATTCACGGCGGGGTTTGCGCCGTTAAACTGGAAGTCGGCCCAGCCGACGAGAAGCGATGCCAAGCCGCCGAAGCCGTTTAAGAGCGCGACCATTTCGGGCATTGATGTCATTTTGACATATTTTGCCATTGCCCATCCTATTGCCGAGCCGGCCAAAATTCCCCCGAATATGAGAACCCACATTGCAAAGTCGCAGTTTAGGAGCTGCCTGTCAAACAATGTGGCGACAACCGCAATCAGCATGCTTGCAGAAGATATCAGATTGCCTTTTTTTGCCGTTTCCGCCTTGCCGAGCATTTTGATGCCGAAGATAAAAAGGCAGGCAGAAAGAATGTAAGTTATGTTTATAAGAATTTCTCTCATCTTATTTGCCTTCCTTCTTAGTCTTGAACATGCCAAGCATTCTGTTTGTTACCAGATAGCCGCCGACAACGTTGATTGACGCAAGTACCAATGCCGCAAAACCGAGCACTGTCGCGAGGGTGTCGTTTGTCGTGCCGCCCGTTGCGATGATTGCGCCGACTATTGTGATGCCGCTGATTGCGTTTGAGCCGCTCATAAGCGGCGTATGCAGCTGGCTTGGGACTTTTGCGATAAGCTCAAAGCCCAAGAACGCCGCGAGCGTGAATATGAATAATAGCAATATAATTTCCATATTATTTTAATGAAATTTAAAATTTTATTTGAAGCGTTCGTCGCGGATTTCCCCGTTTGAAGTTACGATGCAGCCGTTCATAATCGGGTCTTCCAAGTTTACGGCAAAGCCCGTTTCCTTGTTTGTGAAGTGCTCTATGAAATTATAGACATTTGCGCTGTACATTTGGCTTGCCGACGCCGAGACATCGCTTTCAAACGTTGTGTTGCCCACGATTTTAACTCCGTTTTCGGTTTCGACGATTTCGCCGAATTTTGAGCCTGCCACGTTGCCGCCGCTTTCAGCCGCCAGGTCGACAATGACGCTTCCGCGCTTCATTGCCGCAATCATTTCTTCTGTAATTAGAAGCGGAGGCTTTCTGCCGAAGAGTTTTGCGGTTGTGATTACGATGTCTGATTGCGCGCAGACTTTCGCCATTCCCTTTTGTTGAAGCTCTATTTGTTCGGGAGTAAGGGCTTTCGCATAGCCTTGTGCGGTCTGTCCCGTTTCGCCGATGTCGATTTTTACGAATTTCGCGCCCAAGCTTTTGACTTGCTCTTCGACTACGGGGCGGGTGTCGAACGCTTCCACGCGCGCGCCGAGACGCTTTGCCGTTGCAATCGCCTGCAAGCCCGCGACTCCGACGCCTATTACAAATACTTTAAGCGGCGAAATTGTGCCTGCCGGCGTCATCATCATCGGCATGATTTTATTTATGGTGGTTGCCGCTTTTAATACGCTGTAATATCCCGCAAGATTTGCCTGCGAGCTTAGCACGTCCATTTTTTGGGCGATTGTGCTTCTTGGAATCATTTCAAAGCTTGCCGCCGTGACATTATTGTCGGCAAACGCCTTAATCAGCTCTTTTTCATTGAAAGGGTCGAGCAGGCTTAAATGAAAAGAGCCTTGTTTGCGGTTTTTTATTGATTCGATTGAAGGCTTGCGCACGCACGCAACAAAGTCGGCTTGCTTTTCAAAATCGGCTGAAACGATGTTTGCCCCCGCGTTTGCATAGTCTGCGTCTGCAAACCCC
>JAGBWO010000235.1 GCA_017629765.1 Opitutales bacterium
CTATAAATATCTGCGAGACTGGCACCCAAATGGAGATTTTTATGGAAATCTGATAGAATAAATGCTGTGTGTTCTGTTTAATAACAAAATGGGAACAATGTTGCGAACAGTAAAACATACGGAAAGGTAGGATCAATGAAAACATCAATTAAAAATCTAATATATTTTCTAGTGCTATTTTTGCTATCGCTAGTGCTTTTTTCTTGTTATAATCCTGCATATCCGCCGCTCGGCAAGAAAATCTCTAAGGAGCTAACAGAGTCATATAATAAAATTGCAGACGAATTAGGGATTCCTAATGCCCCCAAAGACTTAATGTGGACACGAGATGTATCTGCTAAACCTTTTGATAAATCGCCTTGGGATATTGAAGTAGGGTTTGAATATGATAAATATAATATAGTTTGCTCACTTAGGGTAAAGAAGGAAGGGAATTCGTATAAAATAATAAAGGGAACTTACTTTGTTCGCAAATATAACTATGGTAGTATCTTTGAACCCCATTTGTGTTTTAATTTTGCTACGGGATATGATGAATTTTTAAAGAAATATAGATATCAACGCCTGAAAATTACTTATGAAAAATATGAATACAATACGGGAAAAGCAGAAATCCGTCGCGAAATAACAAGAAAGGAAGCCTATAAATATCTGCGGGTCTGGCATCCATATGGAGATTTTTATGGAAATCTGATAGAATAAACGCTGTGTGTTCTGTTTAATAATAAGGTTCGTGTTTTAGCCACACAAGAAATTCCGATAGCGATTAAAACAACCGAACAATGCCCTGCGGCGCATTTGGGCGGCTAATATCCCAGGCTTACAAGATTGGCGAAAATGATTTGAAAAAAAGCCTTTACACCATTGCTTCCGACAATAAAATAACTTCCGTAGAAAATCAACGAAACGGTATTGCCGAGAATAATTGGCAATATGAATACTTTACCAATATGCCCGGGCTGAAAAACGCAACATTAAACGCAGGCGGGGGAAAAGTAGATTTATTTGTTTTAAATGCCAAATAAATTTATGTATTTAAAACTTGCTATGCCACGCAAAAATTTCTAAAAGGTGCGGGTATGATGAGGAAAATTTATTTTGCGCTGTTATGTTTGACGCTTTGTGCGGTGCAAGGGTTTGGTCAGAAAAAAGAGCCTGTCGACTACATAAATACAATCATCGGAGCTTCCACTTCAAGCTCTGCGGCAAAATCGGGGCATGGACTTGGCAAAACCTTTCCGGGAGCCGCTACGCCTTTCGGGCTTGTGCAGCTAAGCCCCGACACAATCACAGGGGGAGACAACGGCCCCGGATATTCATGGCACCATTCCACCATTGAAGGATTCAGCTTCACGCATATGTCGGGCATAAGCTGGTTCGGAGATTTCGGAAACTTCCTCGTTATGCCCACCACGGGAGAAATCCGCACATGCAAAGGGCTTCCGCCGCGCCAAGACTTGAACGTTCCCAATCCTCAAAACAAACAAATAAAAGGATGGCGGTCAAAATTTTCGCACGACACTGAAATCGCGAAAGCGGGATACTATTCGGTTATGCTCGACGACTACTCAATCAAAGTCGAGCTTGCCGCAGCGCCCCGCTCGGGAATGATAAAGATGACATTTCCCAAAAGCGAACAGTCGAACATTTTGATAGATTTGTCCCGAAGAATAGGAGGTTCAAGCAGCGAGCAGTTTCTGGAAAAAGTCAATGAAAACACGATACAAGGCTATATGAAATGCCCACCGGAAAACGGGGGCTGGGGAAACGGCGCGGGCAAGGGAGACTATACCGTGCATTTCTACGCGCAATTTTCAAAACCGATTGAAAACTGCGGCTATTGGGAGGTAAAATATCCCGAAGATCTCTTAAAGAAACGCAAAGTTGATTCCCACCAAAAAATAGAATTTTACGAAATGGCGGCAAATGCCGAAAAAAAGCCCCTTGAAAAATCGGCGCAAGGCGCGCATATCGGCTTCTTTGCTAAATTTGAGACAAAAGAGTCGGAAGAAGTGCTTTTAAAAGTCGGCATATCTTTTGTTAGCGTTGAAAACGCGAAGCAAAACCTGCAAAGCGACATAAAAGACTGGGACTTCGAACATCTCGTCAAAAAAACGCGAAAACAATGGTCGCAATCCCTGTCGAAAATGAAAGTTGAAGGCGGAAGCGAGCGCGACAAAACACTATTTTACACCGCTTTATACCTCACAATGATAGACACCCGGTCGGAAAGCGACTTCAACGGCGAATACATTGCCGCCGACAAGACTGCAAAGAAAGCCGAAAACTTCACTTACCGCACAATATTCAGCGGCTGGGATGTCTTCCGCAGCCAATTCCCGCTTCTTACAATCATACGCCCCGATATCGTAAGCGACCAAATAAACACGTTCATTCAGCTCGCGGAACTGAACCCAAGACACAAAAAAATGCTTCCGAGATGGGAATTTATGAACTCCTATTCCGGCTGCATGCTTGGCGACCCCGCAATATCGGTCATTGCCGACGCATACGCAAAAGGCATACGCTCCTTCGACGCCGAAAAAGCTTACGAATACTGTGTAAACACTACCCATAAGCGCGACGGCAAAAATTATGATTTATACCGGCTTGGCTACTGCCAAAACTCGGTCTCGCACACGCTCGAAATTGCATACGGCGCGTGGTGCGTCGGCAAATTTGCGGATCTTTTGGGCAAAAAAGAAGACGCAAAAAAATACTACGGGGCTTCTCTCGGCTACAAAAATATTTGGGATGAAAATGTAAAATGGTTCAGGGCAAAAGACGCCGACGGAAACTGGACGCCGTCAAGAATACGCAAAAACGGAGAATGGATTGAAGTCCCGTTTGATAAAACGCGCCATGACCAGGGCTGCGTCGAAAGCAACAACTTCCAGCAGGGATGGTTCGTTCCGCACGACATAAAAGGCTTGAAATCGCTTATGGGCGAAGAGTTTTTCTTGCAAGAATTGGAAAAGTTCTTCGACAACACACCGGAAGACTTTATGTGGAACAACTATTACAACCATCCCAACGAACCCAACCACCAAGTTCCATTTATGTTTAACCACACATCAAAGCCCTACCTAACCCAAAAGTGGACACGCAAAATTTGCGACAAAGCATACGGCGACGATGTTTTGGGTCTTGTGGGAAACGAGGACGTCGGGCAAATGTCGGCTTGGTACGTTCTAGCGTCGGCGGGCATCCACCCGATATGCCCCGGAAATACCCGCTACGAAATAACAAGCCCGGTTTTCGACAAAATCGAATTCAATCTCGACAAAAAATACCATAAGGGCAAGAAGTTCACAATCATCGCAAAGAATAATTCTCCGAAAAACGTCTATATAAAATCGGTTTCGCTTAACGGAAAACCCTTAAACAGACTCTGGATAGACCACTCCGAAATCTCAAAAGGCGGAACTCTTGTGCTTCAAATGGACAGCAAGCCAAACAAAAAACTGGGGCTTGCACAAAACTGAAATTAGCGGCAGTCCATAAAAAAAAGCGCGGTTTTCCGCGCTTTTTTTATCCGACAAAATTTTACTTTTGCGTAAGCTTGAATATCAGCTCCTCGTCTCCGGCATAGCCGGATTTTTCCGCAAGCTCCTCAACCGACATATCCGGATTTTCCTCGATTAAAGCCGATACAGCCTTCTTGATTTCCAAAATTCTTCCCGCCGCTTTCTTGCCCGCCTCTACTCCCGGCTGATGGTAGGCGTTTATGCCGATAAACGAAGCGTAAAAGCCGGTCGCCCTGTCAAAGAGCGCAATGATTGCGCCGACGGATTTTTCGGAAACGTCGGGCAATGTCAAAGTAATCGACTCCCTGCCCTTGGCAGACAAAGCCTCGCGGGTGCCGAG
>JAGBWO010000236.1 GCA_017629765.1 Opitutales bacterium
TATAAACCGCAATTTCACACAACCATATCACACAACTATAATTAATAATTTTGCGTCAAATTGCGTTTTAGACGAGTATTCAAAAAAAGCTACGGTAGGAGCGTATAAACAAATACGTGACTACTGTAGCTTTTTTATGAAACGGAGTATAACCCCAATTTCACGCAAAATTACGCTTTTTCAACAAGACCGGCCTTAATAGCCTTAGCGCATACCCACATACGCTTTACCTGTCCGTTTGCAAGACGAACGCGTATGCGCTGAACATTGGGCTTAAATACGCGATTGTTCTGCTTTACGAGCTGCAAACCGATACCGCCGCTTTTCTTGCTTTGACCTTTATGGATAATAACGCGACCCTTTACCGGACGCTTACCTGTAACTGAACATATTCTTGACATGATAAAATCAACTTTCCTGTATTTTTATAAAATTCAAAGTTGAACAAAGTACACCTCTATTCAAGCTTTGCAAGTTTTTTTTATTCGGAAACCGAACTATGCGTTCTGTTCCGCAACAACTTTTGCGATTTCAGCCTTGCGAGCCTTTTCAGCAATCTTGGCTTGACGTTCGTTTTCCTTGCGTCTTTTTGCCGCGAGTGCGCGCTGCTTGTGCGCATTCGGCTTTGCGCCTGCCGCTTTTTTTACAGGCTTACGCTTTGCTCTTGAAGACCATGCTACTAATCCGCTCATTTTTTTGTTTCCTTTTAGGTTTTTAATTGAAATTTAAGCGGTTGAATTTAGCATCTTTTTCAAACTAATCCAGTTTTTTTTTCAAAAATTTGCAACTTTTTATAAAAAAATGCGTTATAATATGCAAATGGAATGTTTTTTAGATAAAAATGCGGAGTTTTCAGAGCAGAAAAATATTTGCGACGAAGACGCCCTATTGATGCGGGACGCGGCAAACGGCAACGACCACGCATTCCGCATGCTCGTTGAAAAATGGAAAAACGCGCTCATCAACTTCTTTTACCGTTCCACCTCAAACGCCGCAACTTCCGAAGATTTGGCGCAGCTCACTTTCATAAATCTTTACCGCGCCCGCGAAAATTACCAGGCAAGAGCAAAATTTTCCACATACCTGTTTCAAATTGCGCGCAACATCCTCATAAACGAATACAGACAATCCTCGCGCAGACCGCAAAACGTGGAATTGGAAACGGATTTTACCGATGACAAAAATTCGGATATGGAAACTTCGGAACTCGAAGAAATTTTCGAGCTTGCGATAGCAGGCATGCCCGAAAATCAGCGAACGGCAATCCTGCTTCTAAAACAGCAGGGCTTTACTTACGATGAGATTGCAAAAGCAATGGACGCCTCGGTCGGAGCGGTAAAAACTTGGATTTTCCGCGCGAGAACGACTTTGCGCAACGCATTGAAGGAAAGGAAGGCTTAAAATGGATATGGATAAAACAATCGACGAATTTCTTTCAAAAAAGAAAATCTCCGCAAGCCCGGACTTTACGGACAGCCTGTTTTTGAAAATCGAAAAGGACAAAGACGCCGACAGGATTATCGACGAATTTTTGCGAAAGGAAAAAATTGCCGCAAGCCCCGATTTTTCCAAAAAAATTATGCGCAGA
>JAGBWO010000237.1 GCA_017629765.1 Opitutales bacterium
GCTCTTTGCCTTCCGCATCGACAATTTGGATTTTGCCGGTTTTGCTGAGAACAACATTCACGCCTTCCGAAATTTCAACGGGGCGCAAATTGTCGAATTTTACAAAGCCGTCGCCGTGAACTCTGATTTCAGGAGCTTTTGTGGACTGGGCAATGCCGCCGACGTGGAACGTACGCATGGTAAGCTGAGTACCAGGTTCGCCGATGGATTGCGCCGCGATGATGCCGACTGCCGTGCCTCTTTCAACAAGCTTCTGTGTTGACGGGTCGATGCCGTAAGCTTTTGCGCAAATCGCGTTGCGGCGCAAATGCGTGAGCGGGCTCATAACTTTTACCCTTTCAACGCCGCTATCAACAATCTTCTTTGCAACGTCTTCGGAAATCATTTCTCCCGCGCGAACCAAAATTTCGCTCGGATTTTGCGGATTGCGGACTTCCATTGAAGAGCAGCGTCCGACAATTCGGTCGAACAAAGGCACCATTTCATCGTCGCCGTCATAAATGGATTCCTTCCAAATACCGTCGCGGTTGCCCTTGTCGTCAATGGTTTTATTGTCGTCTTCTTCGGTGATGATTACGTCCATTGCAACGTCGCAAAGCTTTCTTGTCATATAGCCCGCGTCCGCAGTTTTTAGAGCCGTGTCAGCCAAGCCTTTACGCGCGCCGTGCGTTGAAATGAAGTATTCCAAAACGCTCAAACCTTCGCGGAAAGAGGATAAAATCGGACGTTCGATAATTTCGCCGTTGGGCTTTGCCATCAAGCCGCGAGCTCCGCAGAGCTGGCGGACCTGCGCCTTGTTACCACGCGCGCCCGAATCCATCAAAACATAAACAGGATTGATATACTGGCGTCCGTCTGCGCTTCTCGGCTTGGGGGTTGACAAGTTTTTAAACGCTTTCTTTGCGATTGCGTCGGTTACGACGTTCCAAATGTCTATAACCTTGTTGGAGCGTTCGTCCTTTGTGATTGTACCCTTCAAGTATTCCTTTTCGACTTCCTTTACGCGTGCGCGCGCTTCTTTTACGATGCCCGCCTTTTCGCTCGGAATGTCCATATCGCCAATACCGATTGAAATGCCCGCCAAAGTCGCGGTTCTGAAACCGAGAGCCTTCAAATTGTCCAAAACGGGGGCAGAATCGCCCTTGCCGCAAATCTTAAACGTATTCAATATGAGGTCGCCGAGCTTGCCCTTTGCAACTTGGAAGTTTACAAAGCCCATTTCCTTCGGCCAAATCGTGTTGAATATTACACGACCGACTGTTGTGCGGATGATTTTCTTTTCGGAGTTGCCGAAAATCGTCTTCCTGCCGAAGTCGGGATTTACGAAGTCAATCCAGTCATGCCAATGCAGCAAGCCTTCCGCCTTTGCGTATTCCACTTCCTTTACGGAACTCATCAAGGGAACTTCGCGAACGCGGACATCCTTGCCGCCGCGCTTTACCAACAATTGTTCGGGCTTCGAGCTTGGCTCGTAAGTCAGGAAGTAAACGCCCAAAACAATGTCCTGAGACGGAGTCAAAATAGGCTTGCCCGAAGACGGCGAGAAAATGTTGTTTGAAGCAAGCATCAAAAGTTTCGCCTCCATTATCGCTTCCAAAGAAAGCGGAACGTGGACTGCCATCTGGTCGCCGTCGAAGTCCGCATTAAACGCGGCGCAAACCAGCGGGTGCAAACGGATTGCATCCCCTTCGATAAGCACGGGTTCGAATGCCTGAATGGAAAGCCTGTGTAGAGTCGGCGCGCGGTTCAAGAACACGGGGTGTCCTTCCGTCACTTCCTCCAAAATATCCCAAACTTCGGGCGAGCGCTTTTCAATCATCTTTCTTGCCGAGCGGACAGTGTGGACAAAGCCCAATTCCTTCAAGCGGCGGATGATGAACGGTTCAAACAAAACAAGAGCCATCTTCTTCGGCAAACCGCACTGATGCAATTTGAGGTGCGGGCCGATGACGATAACGGAACGGCCCGAATAGTCAACGCGCTTGCCGAGCAAGTTCTGGCGGAATCTGCCCTGCTTGCCCTTCAACATATCCGAAAGGCTCTTCAATGCGCGGTTGCCTGCGCCCGTAACGGGGCGTCCATGCCTGCCGTTGTCGAACAATGCGTCGACGGATTCCTGCAACATGCGCTTTTCGTTGTGGATAATGACATCGGGAGTCTTCATGTGCATGAGACTCTTCAAGCGGTTGTTGCGGTTGATTACGCGGCGATAAAGGTCGTTCAAATCGGAAGTTGCAAACCTGCCGCCTTCGAGGGGAACGAGCGGGCGCAAGTCCGGCGGAATGACGGGCAATGCTTCGAGAATCA
>JAGBWO010000238.1 GCA_017629765.1 Opitutales bacterium
GTGCTTCATTTCAGCCGCCGGATAGCCCTCTGCGTGTATGTATGAAATTTCCTTCAATTTCAGCGCGCCTTCAAGGGCTATCGGATATTCTTCAAGCCTGCCCACGAACAGAAAGTCGGGGAATTTGGAGTATTTCTTTGCGATTTTCCTGACGACATCAGCCTGCTTTAAGGTCTCGTCTATCAAATCGGGAAGACTCTTGATTGCAGAGACAATTTCCTTGCCTTCCGCAAATGACAAGTCGCGCATTCTGCCCAAATAAAGGGCAACCAAGAGCATTATTATAATTTGCGAAGTGAACGCCTTCGTGGACGCAACCCCGATTTCCTTGCCGGAATATTGGTACAAGCCGCCGTCGCTTTCGCGGGCGATTGTGGAGCCTACGACGTTTGTTATTGCAAGCGTCTTAAAGCCTTTGCGCTGCGATTCGCGCAAAGCCTCGAGGGTATCGATAGTCTCGCCGCTTTGGCTTATCACAAAAACCAAAGTGTTTTTGTCAAGAGGCGGATTGCGGTATCTGAATTCGCTCGCGTACTCGACTTCAACGGGAATGCGCGCATAGCGTTCTATCAAGTATTCGGCAACGAGGCAGGCGTGCCACGCCGTGCCGCACGCGCACAGCAAAATTCTGTCGATGCTGCGCAGCTCGTTTGCGGAAATGTTCAGCCCGTTTAAAACCGCCGTGGACTGGTCGTCGGAAAGCCTGCCGCGAATGGCGTTTTCTATTGCCTTGCGCTGCTCGAAAATCTCCTTTTCCATGAAGTGCTTGTAGGAGCCAAGCTCGGCGGTTTCCATTTCCCAGTCGATTTCCTTTATCACGCACTCAACCTGCTGCTTGCCGATGGTGAGAATATCGCAATCGTCTTTCGTTATGCTCGCAACTTGCCCGTCTTCCAAATAGATGACATTTTTTGCCCTGCCCGAAAAGCCGGATACGTCGCTTGCAATGAAATGTTCGCCGTTGCCTATTCCTATAATCAATGGAGAGCCTTTTCTCGCCGCAATGATTTCATTGGGAAACAGCGGAGATATCACCGCAATGCCGTAAGTTCCCTCGACATGCAAAAGCGCCTTGCGCACCGCCTCCAAAAACCTGTCCTCATTGTAGTCTTTCGTGCGCTCGTCAAAATGGTATGCGATAAGATTTACAAGAGCCTCAGAGTCCGTTTCCGACTTGAAAGAATAGCCCTTCGATTTCAAAAACGAACGCATATTTTCGTAATTTTCAATAATGCCGTTATGGACCATTATAAATCTGCCGCAACTCGAAACGTGCGGATGGGCATTGGTGTCGGTAACCCCCCCGTGCGTCGCCCAGCGCGTATGCCCTATGCCTACATGTGCCGAAAAATGATCCGCTTCGACTTCCGAAGCCACTACCGACACGCGCCCCTTTCTTTTGCGTATGTCGAGTTCTTTTTTACGGTTTATCATCGCGACCCCTGCGGAATCGTAGCCGCGATATTCCATTCGTTTAAGCCCGTCTATTAAAATAGGGGCAACTTCTCTTTTTCCTATATAGCCAATAATGCCGCACATAAAACTGTAATAATAATAAAATTATAATATGAAATTAGCTGTAAACGAAAAAATTACAACAATAAAAACTACTGCGCTATCTGCCTGCCCTTAAAATATTCGGCAAACATTTCCTTCATTATGGGGCCTGCCGTCGCTCCGCCGCTTGCATCGCCCGGCTCCTCGCCCTCGACGATAACCGCCGCCGCGATTTCAGGATTTTCAACCGGAGCAAAAGCTATCATCCAAGCCAATGTGAGCTTGCGGCCCTTTACCATAACCTGGGCGGTTCCGGATTTAGCCGCAATCTTTACGCCCTCCACTGCCGCGCGTCGGCATGTTCCGCTTTCAACCGCCTTTACCATCCCCTCGATTATGGCGTCATACCCGGATTTGGGAATGTCCAATTTCTTGGCGCCGTGGTACTTCATATCGGTCTTTCGCATCGTATCGTGCAAGATAGAAGGCTTTGTGCGCGTTTCCCCCCTTGCAAAGCTTGCGGCAAAACACGCCATTTGAAGCGGCGTCTGGCGCAAATCGCCCTGCCCGATTGATACATTTGCCGTGTCCCCCCTGCTCCAGCCGCTTCCATGCTTGCGCTTAAATTCGGGAGTGGGAACAATGGTAAGGCGCGTGGATTCCTCGTGAAGCTCTATGCCTGTCGGGGAATCAAGACCCATTTCCTTTGCGGTTTTCGCGATGGGTCCGATTCCCATTTTCTGCCCGTGTTCGTAAAAGAAGACATTGCAGCTCTTTTCTATCGCCTGCTGCAAGTTCACTTCCCCATGCCCATAGCGGTTGTGGCATGGAAATTTGCGCGAACCGACTTGATAATATCCGTCGCAGTAGCTAACTGTATCCGGACCGATAACCCCGCTTTTTATGCCCGCAAGAGCTGTTATCACTTTAAAAGTCGAGCCCGGGGGATACAAACCCTGAGTCGCCCTGTTTAGCCATGCGCCCCTGTCGCGGATGTCATTATAAATCGCATGCGTCATTGTGGGGAAAAACATATTGGGATCGTAGCTCGGACGGCTGACCATTGCCAAAATCTCGCCGGTTTTCACGTCGAGGGCAACCGCCGCCCCCTTGCGATTAGGGAAAGCATCCTCTATCGCCCCTTGAAGCTCCATCTCGAGAGAAACCTGCAAGTCTCTACCCTTGCGCGGAGGTTTGGATTCTATCTTTTCAAAAGTAAATCCGTTGTGGTCGACAACCCAAATTTCAGCCCCCGTCTCGCCCGCAAGCCTGTCTTCAAACGCCTTCTCGACCCCCGATTTTCCGATTTTCCCAAGAAACGAAAAGGTACGCAAGTCGTCCCCCGGAATGTCGGGGTCAACCTGCTCGATTTCGGGGCGTATATAGCCCACCGCATGCGCGGCCCTGTCTGCGTAAGGATAATACCGGTAAGTGTCGGTATAAATTTGAACCGCAGAATTATCCACCCTCAATTTTTCGGCAAGAATTGCGTGCTGGGATATGCTTAAATTTTTTACAAGCGGAAGAGGCATAAGCTGCCTGCCGGAAAAGTGCCTGTTAAAATCGGCGTCCAAAACAAAGTCTGTTTTCAGTATGGAATTTATTTCGTCTATGTAAGACTGCAAGACGTTTGTGCGGGCGGCGATTGCAAGCTTGGCATAGTCGAAAGGCTCTTTGTTCTGCTTTCGCAGCTTGTTAAGCCTCGCATATTCCCTGCGGAAGTCAAATCGGGCGTCGTTAAAATACACAACGGCGTCAAAAACGGGGCGGTTGCCGACAATAAGCCTGCCGTTTCTGTCGTAAATGTCGCCGCGCGCGCCCGGCTGGATAATTCTGCGCTGAGTCTGCAAAAGCCCCTTCTTTTGGTAGTAGCCGTACATAAAAATATGGCGGTACGCCAATGCTCCCAGCAAAACAACAAACATCGCCCCGAATATATAATAAAGGACATACAGCCTCTCGTTGCGCTTTGCGTCGGACTCGAATTTCTTTTCAGCCATAACTAACTACGCGTCCTCCCCGACATTTAAAGAAACCCCCAAAAGATAGGCAACGGCTTTATTTAAGTTGACGGCATATGCGGAAAACAAAGCCGCAACCAAAGACGAAATCAGAGCGTCGAAAACGACGCGAAAGAAATACGCCCAAGCCCCCGAAATTCCAATCGGGAATATAAATAAAACCGAAAATAAATACATCGACATATTTACCGACCATGTAAGCCATGTAATGCCGAAAGAATCCAAACTTCTGAATTTCGCGCGCAGTTTGCACACAATGAAAGACGCCGCGGCAAACAATACGGGAGTCAGCGCGCCGTCAAGCGGAGTTTGCGCCTCGAAGAGAAACCCGAAGAAGACCGCCATAAACACCGCCTGCCAAAATTTCAAAAAAAGCGAGCTTGGAACGATTAAAAAGGCGGGAATATATATATACGCGCCGATCCCCGAAAGGATGTCCCCCATCACCCCTATAAGAAAAAAAAGCGCGCAGTTCACCCCGAACACTATAAAAAAACGCGCGTCTATGTTCTTAAAAAGCGTCATTTCTTCTGTTCCGCCTCGATTGGCACCAAAACCAAAACTTCGTTCAACGCGGAAAGATTAGTGCTTAAATCAACCCTTCCCGTTTTAAATATGCCATCGTAATTCAAATTCAGGCTTGAAACCGTCCCGATTGGCAGCCCCTCGGGAAAAACTCCCGCGATGGAAGAAGTCATAAGCTTGCGCGGCTTTGAAACGGAAGCTGTCATATCGGAGTAAACATCGGTTACTTCTCCGCATCCCGACCCGAAAGACACCTGCCCCACCCCTTGGTAGATTACAGGCCTGTCGTCCCCTTCGAAAACCGCCGCCATTCTGAAATTTCTGCTCGAAACAAGCTCGACAACGCTCGTGAAAAGCCCGACTTCCTTAATCCTGCCCACAACTCCGCCGCCGTAAATAACCGCGCTTCCCTCTTTGATTCCGTCAATCGAGCCTTTGCGGATTACAAGCTGCTGCCACCACGCATTCAAGTCGCGGCGCGCAACCCGCGCGATGTGCTGTTTGTACATGCCCGTCGGAGGTATTGAAAACATATCCTCATAGCGTTTTATACGGGAGCGCAAAGTTTCATTTTCCAAAACCCTAAGCTCCAATGCGGCATTGAGCCGCGCCAAATCCCTGCCCGCCTCTATTAAATCGCGCTTTGAGCGGGAAGAGAGCGACCAGTATTTCTGCAAGTCCCGCAAATGGGAAGGCAAAATGTCAAACGGGGCGCGAAACTCCCCGAACATATCCGAAACGAAATTTTTTACGCCCGACGGAACAACCAGACATAACGCCAATATCGCAATGAAAATTCCGATATTAAGCCGCGCTGTGTTCTTGTGAGAAGATGCCAATGCCCCTCCCCTTAAATCAGGAGTTCTCGTTAGCCCACCATGAAAGGTCGTTCAAGACTTCCCCCGTGCCGTTCGCCACGGCGTTCAGAGGCTCGTCGGCGGCAAAGCACGGAATTAAAGTGCGGTCGGTAATCCTCAAATTCAAATTTCTGATTAAAGAGCCGCCGCCCGCCAACACGATGCCCTTGTCAACCAAGTCCGCGCTCAGTTCCGGAGGGCAATGCTCAAGAGCCTCGCTTATGACGTCGGTGATTTTGTTGAAAGTTTCGTCTAACGCCTCGCGGATTTCCTGAGAAGTTATTTGCAATGTTTTTGGAAGCCCCGCAACGCAGTCGCGGCCCTTCACTTCCATGGACAATTCTTTTTCAAGGGGGAATGCGGAGCCGATTTTTATCTTTATTTCCTCCGCCATCCTGACGCCAATCATCAAGTTGTAGGCGCGCTTCATATACTGGATTATTTCGTCGTCAATCTTATCGCCGCCGACCCTCACGCTTTTCGCGAATACCACGCCCGCCAAAGAGATGATGGCAACTTCCGTCGTGCCGCCGCCAATGTCCACAATCATTGAAGCAGTAGGCTCCCAAACAGGAAGCCCAACGCCTATCGCCGCGGCGAGAGGCTCGTCCAACAAATACACCAAACGCGCCCCCGCCCTGATTGCCGACTCCTTGACAGCCCTGCGCTCAACTTCGGTAATGCCGGAAGGAACTGCGACCACGACGCGCGGAGCGGTAAATTTAAGATGCGTATTCGCCTTGTTTATGAAATAGCGCAGCATCGCCTCCGTAATCTCGAAATCGGCTATCACGCCGTCTTTCATAGGGCGAAGGGCCGTGATGTTGCCGGGGGTTCTGCCAAGCATTCTCTTTGCCTTTTCGCCGACAGCCAAAACTTTCTTGGAATTATTGTAAACGGCGACCACGCTCGGTTCGCTCAAAATCACGCCCCTGTCCTTTGCATATACCAAAGTGTTCGCCGTCCCCAAGTCGATACCTATGTCGTTTGACAACAATCCCTGAATGAAGCCTGCCATTTTTTATCTTTCTGTTTTCTAAAAAAATTTTACTTTGCTAATTTGTGAAACAATAATCTTTATAAATTGTCAATTTGTCAATATAGTATAAACGTTAATTTTTACAAATGAGAATTTTTTTATTTTTTATATTGTCGATTGCAAGCTGCATTGCCTCAACCGTAAATTTGAGCCTGACAACGGAAGCGCCAAAAGTCGCTCCGAACGAAGAATTTACAGTCGCGGCAAACTTTGACATTCCACAAGGCGCATACATTTACGGCAAAACCCCGGGCGAAACGGGATTGCCAACGAAACTCGAATGGATGCTGCCGCAGGGCTTTGAAAAAATATCGGAAATCTGGCAAGCCCCGGAAGAAAAAACCGAAGAAGGCTTGAAAGCCCTTATTTACAAAGGGAATATGCAAGTCTTGGCAAAATTCAAAGCGGGAAAAGACTTCTCGAAACCGCAAGACATAATCTTGAAGGCGTCATGGCTAAAATGCTCTGGAATGTGTATGCCCGAATCAAAAACGGCGGAAATCAAAATAGAACCGGCAGCAAATTCTTTAAACTTTCCGCTTTTCGCGATATTGGGCGCGTTTCTGGGCGGAATGATTTTAAATCTGATGCCGTGCGTCTTTCCCGTAATAGGGCTTAAAATCCTATCTTTTGCAAACGACGCCCAAAAAACGAGAAAAACAGCCCTGGTTAACGCCGCTTTTTACAGCATCGGAATAATAGCGAGCTTCTGCGCGCTTGCGGGGATTTTGACATGGCTAAAAAGGCTCGGCAGTTCGCTCGGATGGGGTTTTCAACTTCAAGAACCCCTCTTCGTGGCATTTTTGATTTTGCTTTTCTTCGCGATGGGGCTTGCATTTGCAGGCGTATTTGAACTCGGCGCAAGTTTCTCGTCTTTGGGCAACCTCGCAAGCAAAAAAGACGGCAAGGGCGCCGCTTTCTTCTCGGGGGTACTCGCTGTCTTGGTCGCAAGCCCATGCACCGCCCCGTTTATGGGGTCCGCACTCGGCATTGCCCTCGCCTCCGACGCCTCGATAATCGCGACATTTTTAATTTTCGTGTCAATAGGGCTTGGAATGGCGTTTCCGTATGTTTTATTATCGGCGGTTCCCCAGCTTGCAAGACGCATTCCGAAACCCGGCGCATGGATGGAAACTTTCAAGCAGTTTTTGTCTTTCCCGCTGTTTGCAACGGCAATATGGCTCATATGGGTGTTTCTAAAGGAGAGAAACGCCGACGCCTTAATGCAGATGCTCTTTTCCGCGCTAATCTTGGCGTTTGCGCTTTGGATTTTCGGAAAGTATTCCCCCCCCGCAAATTCCGGAAAAAAAAGGATGTTCGCGTTTGCAAGCCTCGTTGTTTTGGGAGCGCTTTCGATTGCGCTGGCGGTTAAAAGCTCGACTTTCAAGCTACCCGAAGTAGCCGCGCAAGCGCAAAACGCCTCGATAGAAAGCCAAATAGAAGAGCTGCGCAAATCGGGCAAAATCGTATATGCCGATTTCACGGCTTCGTGGTGCATTACTTGCATTGCAAACAAGAAGGCGGTCTTGCACTCGAAGAAAATAGAAGAATTTTTCAAAGAAAACAATGTCGCAGTCCTTACCTTTGACTGGACAAACAAAAACGCGCAAATCGGAGAGTTTTTAAAAAAATTCGGACGCTCGGGAGTGCCTTTCAACATTGTCTACCCCGCCGACTTGAAAAAAGAACCCGTCATTCTTCCCGAAATTTTAACGCAAAATGCGGTAATTGATGCGATTGACAAAGCGAAAAATTAGTGTAAAGTGCATGATATATTTATGGAAATCGAAAAATTGCACTTTTTGACGCCTCTTTCGGCAAAAAAAATCGCCGAAGAATTTTCAACGCCGTGCTATGTTTACAGCGAAAAAGCCCTGACGGAACAAGCCCGAAAAGTACTCGCCTTCCCAAACGCATTCGGGCTCACTCCCCGATACGCGATGAAGGCGTCGTCAAACGCAAACATCTTGAAGCTCTTCAACAAACTCGGCGTGCATTTTGACGCGTCAAGCTCGTACGAAGTCCGCAGGGCGATAAAAGCGGGCATTGAACCAAGCCGCATTTCGCTTTCAAGCCAGCAGATGCCAAACGATATCGCGGAATTGGCTTCGCTCGGAATAAAATTCAACGCATGCTCCCTGCACCAGCTTGAAGAATTCGGAAAAAACGTGCAGGGCGGAGAGCTCGGCGTCAGGATAAATCCGGGGCTTGGCTCGGGCGGAACAAACCGCACAAACGTAGGAGGCCCCGCGTCTTCGTTCGGAATTTGGCACGAATACATACCGCAAATTTTTGAGACGGCAAAAAAATACGGGCTGAAAATCATAAGGATACACACTCACATAGGCTCCGGCTCGGACCCGCTCGTATGGCAGAAAGTCGCAAAAATGAGCCTCGATACTGTGCGCAAATTCCCCGATGTCAAAATACTAAATATGGGCGGCGGCTTCAAAGTCGGCAGAATGTCTTACGAAAAAAGCACCGACTTGCAAGTTGTCGGCGCGCCCGTAGCGGAGCTTGTAAGGGAATTTTTCAATGAAACGGGCAGAAAGCTGCATTTTGAAATAGAGCCCGGAACATTCCTGCTTGCAAACTGCGCCTGTTTGCTCGCGACAATACAAGATATTTGCGACACGGGAGAAAACGGCTATTCTTTCTTGAAGATCGATTCGGGAATGACGGAAATACTTCGCCCGTCTCTCTACGGGGCGCAGCACCCCATTATAACGATTCCGCAAAATCCGACGGGCAAAACAAAAGAATACATAGTTTCGGGGCATTGCTGCGAAAGCGGCGATATTTTAACCCCCGCGAACGCAGACCCCGAAGCACTCGCACCCCGCAGGCTTGAAGAAGCCCGAATCGGCGACTTGTGCGTAATTGAAGGGGCGGGAGCGTACTGCTCTTCAATGCCCGCCAAGAATTACAACTCCTATCCCGAAGCTCCCGAAGTGATGCTGAAAGAAGACGGCTCCGTCAATCTCATACGGCGCAGGCAAACTCTCGAACAAATCATCCAAAACGAAGTTCAATGATATCTTCCGAAACAAAAATCAGAGTGCGCTTCGCGGAAACCGACGCAATGCGCGTGGCGTACCACGGCAATTACTTTGCATGGTTTGAAGCGGCAAGAATCGATATGCTCGATTCAATCGGGCTGCCCTACCGCGACTTGGACGCGCAAGGCTGCCATCTGCCCGTTTTGGAAGTTTGGGTAAAATACCTCCGCTCCGCGCGCTTTGACGACGTTTTGACAGTAAAAGCCTCCATAAAGGAGCGTCCGGGCGTTAAAATAAAAGTGGAATACGAAGTATTTTGCAACCGGCTTAAATTGTGCGAAGGCTATTCGATGCACGCTTTTGTAAATTCGCAGGGATGCCCCATAAAGCCCCCCGCAGATTTCATAAACAAAATGCGCCAATATTTTTAATTTCATGAAAAAGTTTTTCGCAATATTTTCTTATGCCCTCATTGCGGCTGCCATGCTCTTTTGCATTCCGGCCTCCTTTAATATGCGCGCAAAGAATGCCGAAAACAGGGCGGTGCATGCGGACGAAGGGGAGCAGACGTTCACTTTCGCAAAGCTCCATCAAAACGGCGACTACAAATACAACCCCGAAGGCCCGCACGGTCCCGTGCTCTACTACTGGGCGGACATTATGCTGCCGGAGGAAAAAGCGCAGACATTTGAAGTCCAAGACCTGCGCAAAACGCTGTTTCCGGTTTTCTTTCTGACGCTGGCTTCGATTTTCGCATTCGGGCTTTGGGCAGGAGCGGGAAAAAAATCCCCGAACAAGCGCCTGCAAATGTTTTCGACTGCGGCATTTTCGGCGATTCTTGCAATGTTCTCGTCGCTTTCGCTTATTTATTCGACCTATTTCGTGCAGGAGGCGTTTTTCGCGCTGTTTTCGCTTTGGCTTGCAGGCTCTTTTTATTGGTTTTTAAAAAAGCCATCCGCAATCTCGGCAATCGCCTTCGGCGCAAGCATGGGTTTTTTGCAGTCGGCAAAGGAAACTTCAATAATAGTTTTGGCAAGCGCGTTTGCGGGAGCCGCCCTGCTTTTGATTTCGCAAAAAAAAGAGGAAAACTCAAAACTCATAGGCGACATAAAAAACTTAGGGTTTTCAAGAAGCCTATGCCTGATTTTTCTTGCGCTGGCCGGGGCGTTCGCAATTTACGCGCCGTTTTACTCGTCTTTTGGCGGCAACTGGCAGGGTATTTCAGACGGCGTAAAAAGCTACGCGCACTTCTTTCAAAAGTCGGGGGCGGTGGCGCACACAAAAGACTATTTGTATTACATAAAACTGATGGCGGGGCAAACCTGCGAAGGAGTGCTGTTTGGCGAAACCGCAATCTTTGTACTTTCGATTTTCGGGACGGCATTCGCATTCTTGAAGAACAATTCCTTTGTCAAATACCTCGCGGGATTTTCTTGGGCGAATATTTTGATTTTAAGCTTTATCGGCTACAAGACGCCGTGGCTTCTGCTGGCTCCGGTTGTTTCAAATTCGGTTGTAGCCGGATACGCCGCCTCTGTTTTGCTGTTTTTTA
>JAGBWO010000239.1 GCA_017629765.1 Opitutales bacterium
ATCCTCAGCTTACGGACGCCTCCCCTCTTAAAAAGGAGCGTATTCCAAACGGCATAGACATCGTCTGCATACGCGAACTCACCGGCGGCATATATTTCGGCGAAAAGAAAACATACAAAACCGAAGACGGCGAAGACGCCGCGTGCGACACCATGAGCTACAAGGTTTCGGAAATTGAGCGCATCGCGGAAGTCGCGGCGCAGACTGCAATGTCGCGCGGCAAGAAAATCTACTCCGTTGACAAGGCAAACGTACTTCAAACATCGGTTTTGTGGCGCAAGACAATCACGGCTTTCATGGAAAAGAATTATCCCGAAGTCGAGCTTAAACACCTCTATGTGGACAACGCCGCAATGCAGCTTGCAAGAGACCCCAACCAATTTGATGTCTTGGTTACGGAAAATATGTTCGGCGACATTTTGTCCGACGAAATGGCGGTAATCTGCGGTTCGCTCGGAATGCTTTGCTCGGCTTCGCTCGGGGACGGCTCCAACTCTCTCGGGCTTAAATTCGGCTTGTACGAACCCGCCGGCGGCACTGCTCCCGACATCGCGGGAATGGGAATCGCAAACCCGTGCGCCCAAATTCTTTCCGCCGCAATGATGATGCGCTACTCTTTCGGCAGGGACGACATCGCAAAGAAAATCGAAAACGCGGTGCGCAAGGCGATATGCGACGGAGTCAGAACGGGCGACATCGCATTCGGAAACGCCGCTGTTTCGACAAAGGAAATGGCGGACGCAATAATTGAAAGACTTTAATAAAAATGAATTCTTCGGAAATCAGAAAAAGCTTTTTGGACTTTTTTGAAGGCAAGGCGCATTCCATTGTGCCTTCGGCTTCATTGATGCCGACATCCCCCAACCTGCTTTGTACAAACGCAGGCATGAACCAGTTTGTGCCGTATTTTTTGGGCGATATGAAATCGCCATTCAAGCGCGCGGCGGACACCCAAAAATGCATCCGCGCGGGCGGCAAGCACAACGACTTGGAAGACGTCGGCTTTGACACATACCACCATACTTTTTTTGAAATGCTCGGCAACTGGTCTTTTGGCGACTATTTCAAAAAAGAGGCGATTCACTGGGCGTGGGAGCTTCTCACCAAAGTCTGGGGCTTCCCGAAAGAACGCCTTTACGCGACGGTTTACGAGCCGAAAGCCGGCGAACCCGCAGAATTCGACGCCGAAGCATACGCCATCTGGGAAGAAATTTTCGTTTCCGAAAAAATGGACCCGAAAATCCACATCAAAAAGTGCGGAAAAAAAGACAACTTTTGGATGATGGGCGAAACGGGCCCCTGCGGTCCCTGCTCCGAACTTCACGTCGATTTGACCCCCGAAGGAAAGACGCAAGGCTCTTTGGTAAATTCCGACTCCCCGCTTTGCATCGAGATTTGGAATTTGGTGTTTATGCAGTTTAACGCCGAAGCAGACGGCACCTTCTCGCCGCTCAAAAACAAGAACATAGATACCGGCATGGGCTTGGAGCGCGTCGCGGGAATTATGGCAACAACCAATAATTTTGCGGATTTTTCGCAGACATCGTCAAACTATAACAGCGATCTCTTTACGGATATTTTTGCGAAAATCTCGGATATGTCGGGAAAGACCTACAAAGGCACGATTCCCGCCGACCGCAACGATATGTCGGCGGAAGAGCTTACCGACTGCATTTTCAGAGTTTTAGCCGACCATATCCGCACCCTGTCGTTTTCAATCGCAGACGGCATTATGCCGGGAAGCGACGGCAGAAACTATGTTCTGAGGCGCATTTTAAGAAGAGCGGTAATGTACGGAAAGAGGCTCGGCTTAAAGCACGGCTTTTTCACGCGCCTTGCAGATTCGGTTGTAGGCAAAATGTCGCCGTTCTTCCCCGAGCTCAAAGAGCAGCGCGAAGTCATCTTAAAAGTTCTCGAAAACGAGGAAAAGTCTTTCGACAGAACTTTGGACACGGGCTTGCAGCTCTTGGATAAAATTACGGAAAATTCCGATTCCATATCGGGCGAACAGGCGTTCATTCTTTACGACACCTACGGCTTTCCGATTGACTTGACCGAGCTTATTGCGCGCGAACGCAAAATGACAGTCGATACCAAAGGCTTTGAAGCGGAAATGGAAAAACAGCGCGCGCGCGCGCGCCGCCCAAAAGAAAGAAGTAATCACTGTCGCAGATTCGGCGGACGCTGCGGAAGCCACGCAGTTTGTCGGCTACGAAAAAGAAAATCTCTCGAATTTCACGACACAAATTTCGGCGCTCGTCGAAGGCGACGGCTTCGATTTTATAGCGGTGAAGCAAACTCCGTTCTACGCGGAAAAAGGCGGACAAGTAGGAGATACCGGAAGCATTGAAATCGGCGGCAAAACAGTCGAAATTCTCGACACAAAACTTAACGCCGGCGGAGTTTATCTGCACAAGGTCGCAAAAAATTCCATCCCCGCGCCTCTTGTCGGAGAAGACGCCGTTTTGAACGTAAATCTAAAAAGAAGGGCCGCAATAGAGCGGCATCACAGCGCAACGCACGTCCTGCACTGGGCGCTTCGCAAAGTGCTTGGAGAGCATGTGCATCAGGCGGGGTCCTTCGTAAACGAAGAACGCCTGCGCTTCGACTTTTCGCACTTTGAAGCCCCGTCTTCGGAACAGCTGCGCGAAATTGAAAGGCTCGCAAACGGAAAGATTTTGGAAAACCGCAGCGTAAAGTGGTTTGAAGTTCCGTTTAACGAAAAACCCAAAAACTGCCTCGCATTCTTCGGCGACAAGTACGGCGCGGTGGTCAGGGTAATCGATATGGACGGCTTCCACGCGGAGCTTTGCGGAGGCACGCACGTCTCGGCTCTCGGCGAAATCGGCATGATAAAAATCGTGGCGGAAAACGCAATTGCGGCGGGAACCCGGCGTTTGGAAGCCCTCGCGGGCGAAGCGGCGTTCGAGTACGCAAACAAAATGGAGCGCGAAATTGCCGAAGCCACATCCCGCCTTTCCTGCAAGCCCGAAGAGATTTCCGCGAAGCTGGAAAAACTCATGGCTTTGAAAAGCGAGCTTGAAAGGGAAATAAAAAGCCTCAAAAAGGCGAACGCGGGAAAAGAAGCGGAAGAGCTTGCATCCGACATAATCGAATCCAACGGCACAAGCTGGATTGTAAAAACGGTGTCCGCCGAAAACACGAACGAATTGCGCGAGCTTGCGGTTCAAATTTCAAAATCCGCAGGCAAAGAAAATCTTGCCATTTTGCTCGGGGCAAACATAAACGGCAAAGGCTCAATTCTTTCGCTGTGCTCTGAAGGCGCAATAAAAAACGGCGCCAAAGCCGGAGACATAATTAGAAACGCGGCAGGATTGATGGGCGGAAAAGGCGGGGGAAAACCCGACTTTGCGATGGGCGGAGGCAACGCCCAAATGCTCGAAAAAGCCTTTGGCGAATTTAAAAATTCGCTCAAATAAAAAACTCGCAAAAACAAAAAAATCGCAAATGAAAATTTGCGATTTTTTTTGCGCCGGAAGAAAAGCTATTTTTCGGAAACTTCAAGAGCCGCGGAGTTATTTTCGCATTCGCAGGAAAGCCCTCCGTAAGTCCACGCGCAAGAAATAAAAACGCACAAAAGCTGAAAAATCCCCCAAAATATAAAGCACTTGACTATGGTAGTGCACGCCTTAACCCATTCCAAGCCCCAAGTTTTTGAAACTAAAAACCTGACAAAAACCCAGTAAAAAAACACCGAAACAACGCCCAAAACTCCGATTGAAAGCATTTGAAGCATATCGGAAGCCAGCAACTGCCAGCATCCAAGACTTGAAAAATCGAAAAACATTCCCAATCCCGCGCCGATTGTCAAAATCGGAAAAGCGCAAACCCATACAAAAAACTGCGCAAACGACGTCGGAAAAAACTCCGAAAGGCAGAGAGGCCTACCCATGGAAATCAGCGACGCAATAATGATTATTGCGCCCAAAATCACGCAAGAGTGCGTTAATTGCGAAATGATTGCCATTTTGACGTGAAATCGAATTCTCATAACTCTTTGCCTTGAAAATTTTCGTTTAATTATTTTTTTAACTTTTAAGCTCCGCTAACGGTTAGTCAATATTTTAAAGCGCAAACGCAAAAATTTATCTAAAATAAAAATTATTTCAACTTGCGCTTTTTTGGGAAAAAAATCAAAATGGCAATGTTAATAAAAATATAGGAAATTATGGCGGAAAAGCAGACTCCAATGATGGAACAATACTGGGAATTCAGAAAATCCCTGCCCAAAGACACCGCCCTTTTGTTCCGCCTCGGCGACTTTTACGAAATGTTTTACGACGACGCGATTGAATGCGCGCCGATTTTGGGAATAACGCTTACCAAACGCTCGAACTACCCGATGGCGGGCATTCCCTACCATGCCCTTTCGCAATATCTGCCAAAACTTTTAAGCGCGGGCAAAAAAGTCGCGATTTGCGAACAGGACGAAATCCCGAAAGCCGGCAAGCTCGTAAAACGCTCCATAAACCGCATTTTAACTCCGGGAACAATGCTTGAAGACAGCCAGCTCGACAGCAGAAGCGGCAGTTTCATCATGGCGTTTAACATATCCAAAGACTACTCCTTGCAGGCGTCTTGGATGGATTTGAGCTCCGGCGAGTTTTACTGCGCGGACTTTTCAAAGCCGGAAAATTTTTTGTCGGTTTTAAACGCGCTAAATCCGCGCGAAATTCTGCTCCCGGAATGCGGTTCCGAAAAATGGAAAACCGACGAAAAGCTGATGGGATGGAACGCGATTTTCAGGAGCCTTGCCGATCTTCGCCCCGTATCGCTTTTGCCCGACTACCGCTTCGAAGCCGACTACGGCGAAAATCTGGTGAAAGAGCTTCTCGGCGTCTCAAATCTAAGCGGTTTCGGATTTAAATCAAACGAAAACGTTTTGGGCGCGGCGGGCGCGCTCGTTTTCTACGTTTCCGAGAACTTGCGCAGCAAGCCGCAAAACATATCGTTTTTGCGGAAAATCGCCACCGAAAAATGCCTTTTAATCGACACCGCAACCCAGCGCAATCTCGAAATATTCCGAACATCTAACGGGCTAAAAGAAGGCTCTTTGCTGGACGCGATAGACAGAACCCTTACGCCGACAGGCGCGCGCCTTCTTGAAAGCTACCTCGCCTCCCCCACCATTGAAGCGGAAGAAATCAGGCGCAGGCAAAACATTGTTTGGGATTTTTACAACGCGCCCTCCGAATCCGCGGAGCTTGCGGAGTATCTTAAAAACGTTCGCGACATTCCGCGAATTTTGGGAAGGCTGCAAAACCGCATACGCTCCCCAAGGGAACTCGGCGCCCTGCTTTCTTCAATAGCGCAAATAGAGCCTATCAAAAAAGTGCTGAAAACCTGCCTATATTGCGCCGAAGATAAAATCGAAAACGCCTTCGGCGATTATGGCGAACTGATAGGCTATCTTTCAAGGGCCTTATCAGACGAGCTTCCCGCAAAAATTCAGGACGGAGGCGCGATAAGAGACGGCTTTGATGCGGAGCTTGACAGCCTGCGCCTTATGAGCCGCGACAGCAAAACCTGGCTTGCCAATTTGGAGCGCGAAGAGCAGCTTGCAACCGGCATAAAAAACCTGCGCATAAAATATAACGGCGCGTTCGGATATTTTATCGAAATCACGAAGTCGAATTTAAACCTCGTTCCGTCCCACTACATCCGCCGCCAGACAATGACAAACGCAGAGCGGTACACAACAGAGGATCTGCGCAAAAAAGAAAGGGAAATTCTCCATAGCGAAGTCGCCGCAATGGAAAGGGAAGACGCCATATTTACGGCGGTTACGGAAAACGTCCTGAAATATTTTTCATCCCTTATGAAAACTTCGCACGCGCTTGCGGAAATCGACGTTTTCAGGGGCTGGGCGGAGCTTGCGCGGGATTGGGATTATTGTAGGCCGGAAATCGACGAAGGCGGGAGCATTTGCATTGAGGACGGGAGGCACCCTGTTGTGGAGCAGGTTTTGAAAAAAAACGGAGCATCGAAAACTCTTGCGTTCGTGCCAAACGACACAATACTTTCTTCGGGAGAAGAGCAGATTGCGATAATCACGGGTCCGAACATGGCGGGCAAATCAACATACATACGCCAAGTCGCGCTAATATCCCTGCTCGCGCAGACCGGCTGCTTTGTTCCCGCAAAATCGTGCAAAATCGGCATTCTCGACAGAATTTTCAGCCGCGTGGGAGCTTCCGACGAGCTGTCGAAAGGCAATTCGACATTCATGGTCGAAATGAACGAAACCGCAAACATCTTAAACAACGCCACATCGCATTCGCTCATTATTTTGGACGAAATCGGCCGCGGCACAAGCACATACGACGGGCTAAGCATCGCATGGGGCGTAGTGGAATACCTGCACGGCAAGGGCAATTCGGGTCCAAAGACGCTCTTTGCAACCCACTACCACGAACTCACGCGCCTTGAAGGCGCATTGCCGCGCCTTGTGAACTACCGCATCGCCGTAAAGGAGTGGAACGACGAAATAATC
>JAGBWO010000240.1 GCA_017629765.1 Opitutales bacterium
CATGGGCATTTTCGCTTCGATGAACCAGACAATCGAAGAGGATATCGCCGTAAAGATTGCGGCGAAGCACGGCTTTGAATTAGACATCAAGCACAGGGGCGAGCAGCATGCGCGCGAGCTTGCCGCACAGGCAAAGAAAATCGCGGCGGAAAAAGCCGAAAAGGAAGACCCGAAAAATCTTGAGCCCCGCCCTCCGATTGTCTGCATTTTGGGGCACGTTGACCACGGCAAAACAACTTTGCTTGACACTATCAGAAAAACCAACGTGGTGGCGGGCGAAGCGGGCGGCATTACCCAGCACACCGCCGCTTATCAGGTCGAGCTAAACGGCAAAAAAATAACTTTCTTGGATACGCCCGGCCACGCGGCGTTTTCTAAAATGCGCGAGCGCGGCGCAAACGTCACGGACATTGCAATCTTGGTTGTCGCCGCCGACGACGGCTTTATGCCGCAGACCGATGAAGCATTGAATTTTGCGCAGAAAGCGGGCGTTCCCGTTGTAGTTGCCATCAATAAAATGGACGCAAAGGGCGCGAACATCGACAAAGTCAAACAGCAGATGCAAAAGCGCGGCATCGCCCCCGAAGACTGGGGCGGCGAAACTTTGTGCTGCGGCGTTTCCGCGTTGAAGGGCGAGCATATCGACGAATTGTTGGAGCTTGTTTTGTTGCAGGCTGAAATGATGGAGCTTAAAGCCAATCCGAAGCGCGACGCAAAAGGGGTTGTAATAGAATCCCAAATCGAGCAGGGCAGGGGCGCTACCGCAACGGTAATCATAAGGGCGGGAACTCTTAAAACGGGCGATGTCATCGTTTCAAAAGGCAATATGTGCAAAGTCAGGGCAATGCTTGACGACAAGGGCGCAAAGCTTCAAAAGGCCCTGCCGGGAACTCCCGTTCTCGTTATGGGATGGACCGGTGCTCCGGAGGCGGGCGACGAGTTTGAAAAAGTGGCAAACGACCGCGTTGCCCGCAAAATGGTTGAAGAATTTGAAGAGCAGCGCAAGAAAGCTTTGGCTGCCTCCAACATCACAAAGCCCGCAAGCATCGAAGACTTGATGGCCGCAATCGAAAGCAAGGACCAAAAGACCTTCAAGTGCATCGTAAAAAGCGATGTTTTCGGCACGGTTGAAGCGTTGGTTGCATGCTTAAAAGAAATCAAAAGCGATAAAATGGCTCTTGAAGTCATCGGCTCTTCCGTCGGGCAAATCACAAAGAACGATGTTGATTTCGCGTCAACCGCATCAGCGTCAATCGTAGCTTTTAACGTGAAGCAGGACAACGGCGTGGCAAGCCTTGCCAAGCACGAAAATGTTGAAATCATCACTCATAACATCATTTACGAATTGATAAACAAGGTTCGCGAGTCGATGAAGGGTCTGCTCGATCCGGAGCTTCGCGAAAACAAGCTCGGCGCGGCAGAAGTCCGCCAGATATTCAATGTTTCCAAAGGCGGCAAAGTCGCCGGATGCATGGTTACGGAAGGCATGGTAAAGCGCGACAAATTCCTGCGCATATACCGCAAGTCCAAGGAAATCGCAAAGGGCAAAATCGCCGACATCAAGAGGTTTAAGGACGATGTCGCGGAAGTCCGCGCCGGCTACGAATGCGGCATCGGCGTTTCGGGCTTTAACGACTACGAAATTGGCGACATTTTTGAATGCTTTGAAATTTTGGAAGTCCGCCCCGACTTATAATCGGAATTCCGTTTATTTTATATGGACAGCAGAATAGTAAGGGTTGGAGAGCTCGTTTTAAGGGAACTGAGCGGAATTTTGCATTCGAGATGGCGCACCGAGTCGGTTGCCATCACGCTTACCCATGCCGATGTTTCGCCCGACTTGCGCAAGGCGCGCATTTATTATTCGGCAATCGGCGGCCGCGAGGCGGCCGCGAGCGCGGGCAGGTTTTTGTCGCGCATAAGAAAAGAGCTTAAATCTTTGATGACCAAGAATATCACGCTAAAATACACTCCCGATTTGGAGTTTGTTTACGACTATTCTTTTGAGCGCGGAGCGCGCGTCATGGATTTGATAGAAGAGCTTGAACAATCCGAAGGGGAAAATTCTGGCGAAATTTGATACGGATTTTTTCCGATAGAAAATTATGGACGGATTGCAAGAGAACAAAAAATTTTTCCCGAATTCCGCAGGCGCGTTTTCCGAATTTATAAAGAGCGTTGAAGGCGGAAAATTTGCGGTTGTGGGGCATATGCGCCCCGACGGGGACTGCATTGGCTCGCAGGTCGCGATGGCGTATTTATTGCGAAAACTCGGGGCGCAAGAAGTTGTGTGCCTCAATAAAAATGAAGTTCCGTTTCTTTACAGGGAATTCACTTGCGGCGAAAAATTTTTAAGCACCGAAGATTTCTGCGATGCTTCCTTTGAAATCATAACCGTCGATTGCGCGGATTTGAAAAGGACAAGCGATGAATTGGGGCGAAAATTTCCCGTCCCTTTTGCCTGTTTCGACCACCATGTCTCAAACAAGCCCTATGCAAAACTGAACATAATAGAGCCTTCCGCAAGCGCAACCGCCGAACTCTTGGCGGGGCTTATGGCGGACGCCGGAATTGAATTTGATTCGGAAATCGCAAGCTCGCTTTTTATGGCGCTAATGATGGATACCCGCCAGCTTACAACTTCAAACACGAATTTGAGGGCGTTTGAAATCGCGACTCTTTTGGTCGCAAAGGGGGCAGATCCCGCGGATATTTCGGTAAAGCTTTACCAGCGCGAGAAATTTGGCAGAATGAAGCTTTTGGCGCAGTTTTTGCAGTCGCTTACAATGCATTATGGCGGCAAGGTTTGCATAGGGCTTTTAAAAAGCGGAGTTTACGAAAAAACAGGCTCCTCAAAAGAGGATAGCGACGGTTTGGTTGATTACGCGAGAAACATTGACGGAGTGGAAATTGCCGTTTTGCTGGAGGATTTGGCAGACGGCGGGGTAAAAGGTTCCCTTCGCTCAAAACGTCCGGAAATGCAGGTTAATGAAATTGCCGCGCGGTTTGGCGGCGGCGGACACTTTGCGGCGGCGGGCTTCAATGTCAAAATGTCGATGGACGAATTTTATCCTGAACTTTTAAACATAATCGGGGAACATTTAAAAAGGTAGTTTATGGAGAAAAAAATTGCCGACTATGAAGGTATTTTGCTTATAGACAAGGCGCAGGGCTGCACTTCGCACGACGTCGTAAACGATGTCAGGCATATTTTGAAAATGAGGGCGGTGGGCCATGCGGGCACTCTCGATCCTCTCGCGACGGGGCTTTTAATCATTCTTGTCGGCAAGGCGACTAAGGCTTCGCAGTATTTGATGAGCGTCGATAAGGTTTACGAAGGCTCGTTTAAGCTCGGCGAAGAAACGAACACTCAAGACAGCGAAGGCGAATTGGTTGCAAGCCTGCCCGTTCCCGCGCTTTCGGAGGACGATTTGAAAAAACATATGGCGTCTTTTTTGGGAGACCAGTATCAGACTCCGCCAATGTTTTCAGCGAAAAAAATTAACGGCGTGCCTCTTTACAAGCTTGCGCGCAAGGGGCAGGAAATTGAGCGCGAACCGCGTTTCATCCGCATTTCAAAATTCGAGCTTTTGGGTTGGAATTCGGAAGCCAAAGAGGCGAAATTCAGAATCGATTGCAGCAAGGGAACCTATGTTCGCACCGTCTGCCACGATTTGGGAAAGAGAATCGGCTGCGGCGCGCATATGACTTCTTTAAGGCGCGTAAAAAGCGGACAGCTTGATATTGCGGACGCGGTTTCTGTCGAAGAGTTGAAAGAAATGCCTCCGTCCGCCGTCCGCAAGGCTTTAATTCCCGTAAGCACGGCGGTTCCAAGTATTGCTTTTTAATGGAAAATGCGGTTCAGTCTTTGGACGGCGGCGGGGTTTTTTGCGAACCTTGCGCGCTTGCCATAGGCATTTTTGACGCAGTGCATAAGGGGCATCAGCGCGTTTTAAGCGCCGCGAAAGATTTTGCCGTTCAAAACGGGGCAAAGGCGTTTGTCCTGACATTTTATCCGCATCCGTCAAAGATTTTGGGGGCGAAAAATTTGGAGGGCTGCCCGCTTATTTATCCCGCAGGCATTCGCGCTGAGCTTCTGTTGGATTTTGGAATGGACGGCGTTTTCTTTAAGGATTTCACGCCCGAATTCGCCTCGAAAACTCCGCGCGAATTTTTCGATTTTCTGATGGAAAAATTTCCCAACTTGAAATGCGTCGCTACGGGGGAAAACTTCCGTTTCGGTTTTCGGGCGTCCGCCGATGTTAAGGTTTTGAAAGAGCTTGCGGGGGAGCGCGGCGTTGAAACCATATCGGTTTGCGGCGTTTTGGACGGCGGGGAATTCGTAAGCTCAACGCGCCTTCGTAAAGCCTTGCGCGAAGGCGATATGCAGTCTTTTTCGGAAATGTCCGGCCGCAATTATTTTTGTCAGGGCAGGGTTGAAGACGGCAGGAAGCTTGGCAGGACGATAGGTTTTCCCACGCTCAATTTGAAAGTTTCGGGCGAGTGCATGCCTAAGTTCGGGGTTTATGCGTCCCGCCTGCGAAATTTGGACACGAACGAGATTTTTTGCGGCGTTTCGAATTTGGGGGTAAATCCCACTGTCGGCGAATGCAGCCCCGTGTTGGAGACAAACACTTTTAATGTTCCCGATTTCGGGACGGGCGCGAACATAAAAGTCGAGCTTTTAAAATTTTTGCGCGCGGAGGAAAAATTTGCTTCAATAGATGAATTGAAAGCGCAAATTGCTGTTGACAAAGAAATTGCAAAAAATTCTTTCGCATTTAAGTTTCCTGAATTTTACGCTTAACGGTTCAAATAAAAAATCGATTTGTTAAACTATGAAAATTATAAAAATTCTATGTTTGTTCGCGGCGTTTGCCGCCTCTTCTTTCAGCCTGTTTGCGGAAGCAAAGCCGTCCGATGAAAAAACGGCAAAGAAAGAAGTTTCCGAAAAATCGGTAAATTGGTTCTTGGATATAAAAAAGGCCGAGAAGCAGGCTGTAAAAGAAGGCAAGCCTCTCATAATATTTTTTACGGGTTCCGATTGGTGCATCTGGTGCAAAAAGCTTGTTCAGGAGACAATTTCAAAGCCTGAATTCATAGACTATGCCAATAAAAACTTTGTAATGCTTTTGTGCGATTTCCCGAACGAAGGGGCGGACAAGGAGCAGATTGCGAAAAACTCCGAGCTTGCGAGCGCGTTTAAGATAGAGGGCTTCCCCACTCTTGTATTGCTCGACATAAAAAACAGGAAGGCTTTTAATTTCGGTTATTCCGAGGTCAACACGCCGCAAAAATTCATCGATTACGTCAAAAAAACAATGGAAAAATCAAACGCGGCGAAGTAAATTTCGAGCCTGATAAATTTTATTAATTGCGAAAATTGCGCAAAATTTACGTTTTGCGCAATTTTTGTTTGCATATTGACGGAAAGCGCCGTTTTTCGGCTTTCGCAAAATCCGCGCCAAGATATAAATATTTTTGTAAAAGATACGCGTTTTTTAAGTTTTTATGTTGAATGAATTTTAAAAATCTATTTGATTTTGCAAAATGAAAATTACACCAATAATAGTCTTTGGATTCGTTTTTGCGGGGTTGGCGTTTTTTGCTCCGTTAAAAGCGCAGGAGGCGGATTCTCGGATAGCCTCGCTGCAAAAGGAAATCGAGTCTTTGAAATTAACCATAAAGCAGATGGAAAAAGACTATTACGACGTTTTGCTCGAAAATATGAAGCGTCAAAACAAAATGCGCGCGGAAATTCGCAGGCTGAAAGAGGAGCTTGAAAAATCCGCCGCGGGAAATATCGGAAATTCTTTTTTGCCTGCGGATATTGAAGGCGCGTCCCCAAAATCCGATGTTGCAAAATCTTCCGGTTCGATAAAGCGCGAAACTTTTGACAAGGATGCGGAGTATAGGGAAGCGCAGGCGCAGCGTCTGACACGCGAGCGGGAAGAGGCCGAAAAAAAGGCGTCCCAAAAATCCGATGGGAAAGCGGCGCCGGCGGAGCCGAAGCGGGAAGAAGCAGGCTCGTCATTTTGGGACCATGCGTTTCCGTTTTGATAATTTTTAAAAAATTTTAAACAAATAAAGAAATGTCGGATATCGATTTTAAAAATTCATTAAACCTCCCCAAAACAGGTTTCCCCATGAGGGGCGACCTCGTAAAGCGCGAACCCCAACGCATAGAGTTTTGGAAAGAAACGAACCTTTACGGGCGCATCCAAAAGAAAAATGCGGGCAAGCCGAAATTCGTTTTGCATGACGGGCCTCCATTTACAAACGGCGACGTGCATATCGGCACCGCGCTAAACAAGATTTTAAAAGACATTATTTTGCGCTACAAGTCCATGCGCGGGTTTGAAACTCCGTACTGCCCGGGATGGGACTGCCACGGTCTGCCCATCGAGCATAAAGTGGTAAAGATGCTGCGTGAAGAAAACCGCGTTTTGCCCGTTGCTCAGTTGCGCGAAGAATGCGCAAAATTTTCTTCGTCTTTCATCGAAAAACAGACAAAACAGTTTTTGCGCTTGGGAGTGCTGGCGGACTGGGAGCATGAATATAAAACGATGTCCCACGCTTACGAAGCCGAAATTTTAAGGACGTTTGCGGCTTTCATTGAAAAGGGATTGGTTTACCGCAGCAAGAAGCCCGTATATTGGTCCATCCCGTGCAAAACCGCGCTTGCGGAGGCCGAAATCGAATATAAAGACCATGTGTCTCCATCCATATGGGTCGCATTCAAGTTGGACGAAAGCGCAAACAATTCTTTGGGGTTGGACAAGGCTGAAATCGTAATTTGGACGACGACACCTTGGACTTTGCCCGCTAATTTGGGCGTTGCCGTACATCCCGACGTCGATTATGCGGCTGTCAAGGCAAACGGCAGGACGTTTGTGGTAGCCCTTCCCCTTGCCGAAAAGTTCGTTGCGGATTTGAAACTTGAAGACGCTGAAATTTCAAATGTTTGCAGGGGCGAAAAGCTTGTCGGCTTGAAAGCCCGCCATCCTTTTATCGACCGCGAAGCTCCCATCGCAGCCGCGCGCTATGTCACGATGGATTCCGGAACGGGCTGCGTGCATACGGCTCCGGGGCACGGCCTTGAAGACTATCTGACAGGGCTTGAAAACGGCTGGGAAATCTATTGCCCGATTGACGACGACGGCAAATATGTCGATGACGGAAGAGTCCCAAGCGAACTTGTCGGCACGAGCGTTTTGGAGGAAAACGGCAAGAATTTGGCAAACATAAAAGTTTTGCAGATAATAGAAGCAAACGGCTCTCTTTTGAAGCTTGCGAAAATCTCGCACCAGTATCCCCACTGCTGGCGTTCAAAGACTCCCGTGATTTTCCGCGCAATGGACCAGTGGTTCGTTTCGCTTGACAAAAATAATTTCAGGCAGGACGCGCTGAATGCGATTTCAGACGTGAGCTGGCTGCCCGCAAGCGGAGAAAACCGCATTCGCGGGGCGGTGGAATCGCGTCCCGACTGGTGCATTTCGCGCCAAAGGGTTTGGGGCGTTCCAATTCCCGCTTTCTACGACGAAAACGGCAAGGCGTATCTTGACTCCGGCGTTGTAAAAGCCATTGCAGACAAGGTTGAAAAACTTGGAACGGCATATTGGTACAAGGCAAGCGAAGACGAAATTTTAGAGGGCGTCAATCTTCCCGACTCGTGGAAAAATGCGGGCGCGCTCAAAAAGGGCGTCGATACTTTGGACGTTTGGATTGACTCCGGTTCGAGCCACAGGGCGGTTCTTGCAAAAAATCCGGATTTGGCGGTTCCCGCCGATTTGTATTTTGAAGGCAGCGACCAGCACAGGGGATGGTTCCAAAGCTCTCTCTGGACGGCAATTGCCACAATCGGCAAGGCTCCGTACAAAAAAGTTATCACGCACGGCTTTATCGTCGACCAAAACCGCAAGAAAATCTCAAAAAGCGACGGCAAGCCGCACACTGCCGACATGTATGTGAACAAGTGGGGCGCCGATATTGTCCGCCTTTGGATTTCTTCCGAGGATTATCAGGCGGATATACCCGTTTCGGACGGCATTTTCACGCATGTTGCCAATACCTACCGCAGTGTCCGCAACACAATTATGTACCAGCTTGGCAATTTGTCGGACTTTAATTTCGATAAAGATTCCGTAAATCTTTCCGAGTTGGACGCGATTGACAAATGGGCTCTGCACAAGGCGGCGCTGTTTGCCCAAGATGCAAGGCAGGCTTACGAAAATTACGAATTCCACAAAGTTTACCGTCTAATCGACGTATTTTGCGGCGTAACTCTTTCAAGAATTTACCACGACATCTTGAAGGACAGGATGTACACTTTTGCAGCCCATTCAAAGCTGCGCCGCTCGTCGCAAACGGCAATATGGCTTATAAACGACATCTTGCTGAAAGTGATTGCGCCCATTTTGACCTTCACTGCCGACGAAGCTTATTCTTTCAAAACCTCGGGCAGGGAATATTCGGAAAATTCAATCCACTTGCAGGATTGGTGCGAAGTCGCGGAAGGCTGGCTGGACGAAGGCGTTTACGGTAATATTGAGCGTCTTTTGCAAATCCGCGACATGGTAAACGAAGAGCTTGAAAAATTGCGCAAGGACAAGGTAATAGGCAAGAGTCTTGAAGCGGAAGTCGAAATTATGGTTTCAGCCGACAGCTCCGACGCCGATATTCTTGAAGAGTACAAAGACAAGCTTCCGGAGCTTTTCATTGTCTCGGAAGTCAAAATCGTCAAGGGCGGTTTCAGCACGATTGCAATTCAAGCAGGCAAGGCGGAAGGCGAAAGGTGCGTCCGCTGTTGGAGAGTTTTGCGCGACTTGGACGAAGAGGGCGTTTGCCCGCGCTGCCGCGCCGCGCTTGACGAATTGGCGGGCAAATAGGTGTTTGCGCGGTTCTTCCGCGCGGACGCATTCCGATATTTTTATAACAAAACAATATTATGGCGACTGCGAAAAAAACAAAGAAAATTGCCGCTTCAAAAAACGTTTCTTCAAAAAAGAAAACGGCGGCCAAGCCTGTGGTAAAACGTGTTGTGTCAAAAAAAACTTCAAATAAAAAAATCGCCTCCCCGAAAAAGGGGGGCGCAAAAAATGCGAAGCCGCAGTCAAAGCAAATAAAACAAACAATTTCAAAAAAAGTGGCGACAAAAAAAATTGCAGCTAAAAAACCCGCGCCCAAAATCGCGGCGCCTTCAAAATCGGCGGAGAAGAAAGCTCCTTCTGCAAAGTCCGTTCGTGCAAAACCCGGGCAAAAGAAGGCCGTTGAAAAGAAACCCGCGCCGAAAGCGGCGAAATCTTCGGAAAAAAAAGCTTCTTCAAAACGCGCTTCCGAAAAGAAGTCGGCGGAGAACTCCTCTAAGAAAGCCGGCGAAATGAAAAAGCACACGATTTCCGTGGCGGAAGCGATTGCGGAAATCTTGAAAAACAAGAAGCCTAAAACTTCCGCGCCGGTTGAAAAGGCTTTTCATGGCGACGTTTCAAAACATAGGGCCTGCGCGGGAATTTATTTCTCGATGGAGGATCTCGACAGCTATTTGTCAACGCGCGACACCGCAAAGCCCGAAGACGATTCCAATTCCGTTTCTGCGTCGTCTTCCAATAAGAAGTCCGGAAAAGTTTCTGCCGCGCAACCCGTTCAAGTACCCAAGCGGGCATTGGCGGCCGCGAGCATTGCCGACATTTTGGGCTTCAACCCTATAGAGCAGTCGCGCTCCGCTTTTGAGGAAAAAGACGTTCCCGCAAAATGGAAGAAGTATTACAAGCTTTTGGTCGAAATGAAAAATCGAATCCAAAACGGCTCGGGCTACAAGGTTGAAAGCGTCAGCTCTTCAAGCATTCAGCTTTCCCACGAAAACTCAACCCAGGGCATGGACGTTGCCGACATCGGCGCGAAGAATTTTGAGCGCGATATGGCTTTCAACCTTCTCTCAAACGAGCAGAACATAATTTCCGAAGTGAATGCGGCGATAGAACGCATAAGAAACGGGACTTACGGCATTTGCGAAGTGACGGGCAGGGCGATACCTGAAAGCCGCCTTTTGGCTGTTCCCTTTACCAGATGCACTATCGAAGGGCAGAAGCAAAAGGAAATCGAACAGCGCAGGCTCAGGGCAGGGCAGCGCACGCGCCAGTATGACGTCGATTTGTCTGCGGACGGGCAGGACTCTGAAGTGTCGGAAGACGATTCTGAATAGAACAAGTGCTTAATATATCCCAAAAGTCCGAAAATCCCGCAAAGGGAACCTCTCTTTCTTGGTTCTCTTGGCGGTTTTTTATCACAATGCTCCTCACTTTCGCGCTGGACAGAATAACAAAGCTTTTGGTTGTCTGCCTTATGCCGATTGACGAAACCAAAAATGTTTCGGCAAGCGTCATTGAAGTTGTTGAGGGAGTTTTTTCAATCGTGCATGTTACAAACCACGGCGCGGCTTGGGGCATTCTTTCGGGGCAGACCTATCTGCTTTCGTCGATAGCCGTCGTTACTATGGCGTCGCTTTGGTTTTTCAGGCGCGAATTGGGGCTTTCGCACCCTTTAATGCAGTATGCGATGGGCTTTTTTGTGGGCGGAATTTTGGGCAATCTGTTCGATAGAATTTATTACGGGTGCGTGGTCGATTTTCTTGATTTTACAATCCCCGTCATAAATTACAGATGGCCGGCTTTCAATGTGGCCGATTGCGGAATTTTCGTGGGGGTTGCGATGTACATAATTGTGAGCGTCGTAATTGAGCGCCGCGAAAAAAAGGAAAGAAAATCGGGCAGAAAGAAATTTGAAGGCAGCTGAAATGTTGCCTTTTTTAATGCCTTTTTAAATGTAAAAAAATATGCCAAACTCCCAAAAAACACGCTTTCTCGAACGCCTGAATTTTCTATACGAAAATATCTCTACCGACATTTCCCCTTTGAAAATCACCGCGTATTTGACGCGCGAGCCCGCAAAATTTTGCGATAGAGCCAAAGGCGAAAAACTTGAATTGAAGGAGGGGAGCCGCTGGGGCGAGAGGCTTTTTGACTGCGCGTGGATGAAGTTTGAAGGGGAAATGCCCCGCTTAAAGAAAAATGTCGCCTTGAAGCTCGATGTTAACGGGGAAATGTTCGTGGCGGACGGGGGCGGTTCCCCGCTCTGCGGCTTGACATGCAAAATGTCGACATTTTCGGAATCTCTCGGCAAGCCCGCGAAGTGTTTTTACATCCTTCCAAAATCGTTTTACGGAAGGAAAAAATTTTCGGTTTGGGCAGACTGCGGGCTTAACGATTTGTTCGGCAGGCTGAAAGGGGAGGGGAAAATCGCCTGCGCCCGCGTTGTGAAAATCAATCCTGAAATTCGGGCATTGTACTATAATTTCGAGCATGCTTACGATTGGCTTTTCGCCCTCGAAAAGGGCGATGAAAACGAAAAAATTCTGTCGGGCGCGCTTTCGGAAGCCTGCGATTTGCTCGACGCGGATTTTGAAAAAAATTTAAGCTCCGCCTCAAAATGTCTTGAAAAAGTTTTGTATAGGAAAGCGCGGCGCCCAAGGCTTGAAGTGTCGGCAATCGGCCATGCGCATATGGATTTGGCATGGCTTTGGCCGGTTCGCGAAACCAAGCGCAAGCTTGCGAGGACTTTTGCAACCGTTTTGAATTTGCAGGAGCGTTTCCCGTCTTACGTTTACGGGGCGAGCCAGCCGCAAGGATATTTGTGGGTGAAAGAAGACTATCCCAAGCTTTATTCGCGGATAAAAGAGGCAGTTAAAAAAGGGCGCGTAGATCCTCTTGGCGCGATGTGGGTCGAGCCTGACTGCAATATGCCCTCGGGCGAAAGTTTCGTAAGGCAGATTCTTTACGGGAGAAAGTTTTTTTATGACGAATTCGGCATCAAGCCCGACTATTTTTGGATTCCGGATTCTTTCGGCTATTCTCCGCAGCTTCCGCAAATTCTGAAAAAAAGCGGGGTGAAATATTTTATCACCCAGAAGCTCTCATGGAACATGGTAAACAAATTTCCGCACCATTCGTTTTGGTGGCAGGGAATTGACGGCAGCAGGGTTCTTGCCCATATGCTGCCTGAAAATACTTACAACAGCCCCGCCGCGCCCCGAAGCCTTTTGAAAGTCGAAAGGGAATATGCGCAAAAAAACGTAAGCCGAAACGCGCTAATCGCATTCGGGATAGGCGACGGCGGAGGCGGAGCCGGAGAGGAGCATATACGAAGGCTCTTGAAAAACCGCAAGGTTTTGTCGCTTAACAAAATCAAAAACCGCAAAGTTTCCGCGTTTTTGAAGGACCTTGAACGCGAGTCCGGAAACTTCCCGACATGGAGGGGCGATTTGTATTTGGAAAAGCATCAGGGGACTTTTACAACTCAGGGCAAAAACAAAAAGCATAACCGCTTTTGCGAAAATCTGCTGCGCAAGGCCGAATGGCTCGGCTATGCCTGCGAACGAATTTTGGGCGAACGTCAGGATATGTCTTTTTTGGAGCCGATTGTAAAAGAAATATTGCTTTACCAGTTCCACGACATTCTGCCCGGCTCTTCCATCGAAAGGGTTTATGGGGAAAGCTGCGCGCGCTATGAAATTTTGGAAAGCCGCCTGCTTGCCGCAATCGAAAATTTTGAGGGGAAACTCGCAAGCTATTTCGGGCAAAATCTTCTTATAAATTGCAATTCGTGGGGCGGAAAATTTTACAAATCGGGGCGCGTTTTAAATGTTCCCGCGCTGGGATTTGCGGCGGAGTCGAATTTAAAAAAAGCGCCGAAAGCGTCGGCAAAGCCTTTGGTTTTGGAAAACGGGAAACTCCGCCTTGAATTTTCTGAGAGCGGAGAAATGTTGTCGCTCAAAGAAAAAGATTCGGGCGCGGAATTTTTCGACGCAAAAAATCCTGCAAACGTTTTTATGGTTTACGACGATTGCGGCGACGCGTGGGATTTCGGCTACGGCTACCGCAAAAACAGGAAGTCCAAAATGGAGTGCGTCTCGAAAAAATTTTTCGAAAAGCGAGGCGCCGGCATTGCGGAGCTTAAATTCAAGTTCGAGAAGTCGACGCTTTTCGAAAGGATAATTTTAGAGGGGGAAAGCGACGAAGTTCGGATTGAGATTTCCCTCGACTGGCAGTCGAAACGCAAAATGTTAAGGCTTGTTTTGCCGCTCTGTTTCAAGGCTGAAAAATCCGTTTCGGAAGTCGCGTTCGGTTATTACGAAAGGGAGCCTAACGATGCGGGCAAGTGGCGCAGGGCGCGCATTGAAACTCCCGCGCACCAGTGGGTCGCGATGAAAAACAAAAAGATGTTCTTCGCGCTTTTAAATGATTCAAAATACGGGTACAGGCTTAAAGAAAACACGGTAGAAGCGTGTCTCTTGCGCTGCGTTCCGCGCCCCGGGGAACCTTTGGTTTTCGCCGCCGACAAGAGCAAAAACCCTGCGGGCGACGACATCGACTTTGCCGATGTCGGGAAGCAGAATTTCAAATTTTCGATTTTTTCTAAAAGCGGAGTTTTTGAGCCGAAAGAAGCGGCGTCAAGGGCGAGGGCGTTGAACTTGCCCGTATCAAACGCCCGTTCGGAAAAATCCGCCAAAAAACGTGGTTTTCAAGATTTTTCTCTTGTAAAAATAAATAATGAAAACATCGAGCTTGCGGCGATGAAGCCCGCTCAAGACGGGGATGCTTGGATTATGCGCCTTGTGAATTTAAGCGGAGATAGCGAAAAAGCGCGCGTTGATTTAAAGTTTGCCCCGAAAGAGGTTTTGGAATGCGATTTGGCGGAAATTCCCGTCAAAAAGCCGCAAGTGATTGAAAATCTCGTTTTTGGGGCGCACGAAATCAAAAGTTTCATTCTAAGATACTAAACTTTCCGCAAAACGGGTCGAAAACTTTAACATATCCGCTTGCAAAAAGTCTTGTAAAAAGAGGCTTTAAAGATTTTTATTTACGGTAATTATCAGAATTATGGATTACGAAACCTACCTTGGCATCGACCCTGAAACAGGCCGCAACATAAAACTCGATTCCGCGTTTTTTGAATACGTCAATATGCGCCTAAGCGCATTCGGAGCCCCCGTTTTCGGTTCGGAAAACTCCTATCCTCTATTGAAGCTTGCGGGGCCTTTGATTGAGAACTATCGCGAATTTGCAAAACGAAACTCGGAGAATCTTTGCCCCACGGATTTGCGTATAATGAATTTTTTACGCGGCTTTTTGGCGGAAACTTTGGACGAGCGCGAAGTTTTGCCGCCTCTTCCATGGGCTTTTTGCCTTGAAAGAAGCGGCGTCGCCCGCGCGCTTTCCATGCCTGCCGACAGGGATTCTTACGAGAATTCCTATGTGAAGTCCTACAAAGTCAAGCAGGGAGTTTTGCATAACCCGAAAAATGACAGGCGCACCACCAAGGGCGTTTTCCATGTCGTCGAAGGGGGGCTTCCCGTGCCGGACGACAAAAAGAGCGTGCCAAAGCTCGTTTTTAAAAACCTTTTGAAGGCGGCTTTGGATGTTCCCGAAGAGCTTTTGGAGCTTCCGTTTACTTCCACGCAAAAAGAGAAGGCTAAAATCTGGGTGTCGCTTTTCATGCGCCCGATAGTTTGCCCGCGCGTTCCGAACGGCTCTCCCGAAAAGAGCATGGAAATCCGCTTTTTTGCTCCCGGCGGGCTTGTTTCAAATTTGGATTTTACCGAAAGCATTTTCGGAAACGCCGGCAATCCGTATCTTTTAAAGAACGATTCCGCAAACGATTTTGAAACATGGACGGGGCATACGGGCTGCATAATTTTGGCCCCGCATTTGACACGCCTTTCAAAAAAATCTCTGGGCTTGCCGCGCTATGAGGACGCAACCGAGCGCCAAAAGCGCGACGGCATGTGCTACAAGGACGAATCCGAGCTTTACAACGACGGCGGAGCGTTCAAAATCACGGCGCGCGATGCGGGCGGAGTGATATTTACAATCATTGCCGACAACTATTTCGGCTACTCGAAAAAAGAGGTTAAG
>JAGBWO010000241.1 GCA_017629765.1 Opitutales bacterium
GAAGACTTTGCCTTTGACGGCGCGGCGAAAGAGCGCGTTTTCAAAAAGGGAAATCCGCTTGAACGAATGAGGGGCGCGGTTGAGGTTCTTTCCGCCGTGCCGAGCTTTGACGGCGATTCAATCCACGCGGCGTTTGAGAAAAAGGCGGAGGATTTGGGAATTAAATTCACGGAATTTTTCCCGCCGCTTCGCTTTGCGATTTCAGGCGTCGCAAGCGGACCCGACTTGATGCCTATGCTCGAAGTTTTGGGGCGCGAAAAGGTTTTGGAAAGGCTAAAAAAATATCTTGAAAACGCGTAGTCATTCTGCGCGTTTTTTTGAACCCGTTTAATTTAAAAATTTCAGGAGAAACATATGAGCGATTCAATAAAACACGAGTGCGGCATTGCGATGGTGAGGCTTTTGAAGCCGTTGTCTTACTATCAGGAAAAATACGGCACTCCTCTATACGGTTTTAACAAGCTTTTCCTATTGATGGAAAAACAGCACAACCGCGGGCAGGACGGCGCGGGAATAGGGGCGGTCAAACTGAACGTTCCCGCGGGCAAACCGTTTATGGCGCGCGAAAGAAGCACGAAGAGCAACGCCCTGTCCCAAATTTTCGGCGAGCAGCTCGAAAAATACAACAAAATGGTAAAAAACGGGGTGATTCATCCCGAATTTCCGTCGACTGCCAAAGACAATTTCGACTATTGCGCTGAGCTTTTGATAGGCCATTTGCGCTACGGCACAAGCGGCACGAACCACGACAAAACTTTGTGCCATCCGTTCTTCCGCAAAAGCACATGGCCTTCGCGAAACCTCATGCTCGTCGGCAATTTCAACATCACAAACGCCGATACCCTCAACAAGAAGCTCATTGAACGCGGCACGCACCCGATTTTCAGCTCCGACACGCAGTCGATTATGGAGGAAATCTGCTACCATCTCGACATTGAGCATTCGGAAATCTACCGCAAGCTCCGCGACGAGGGCCTTAGCGGCGAAGACGTTTTGCGCGTGATGGCGGAACGCTTGAACCCTGTCGATATCATCCGCAAAGCCGCTCTCGACTGGGACGGCGGCTACACCATTGCCGGTCTTTTGGGCAACGGCGACGCTTTCGTGCTGCGCGACAGAAACGGAATACGCCCGTGCTTTTATCTTCAAAACGACGAACTGATTGCGTTTGCTTCGGAACGCGTCGCGCTCATGACTATTTTCGACGCAACCGCCGAAGATATAAAAGAGCTTACTCCCGGGCATGTGTTCGTAATTAAGGGCGACGGCTCCGTAAGGGACGAAGAATATGTCCCTGCCGGCGAAAAGAAATCCTGCTCGTTTGAGCGCATATATTTCTCGCGCGGCAACGATCCTGAAATTTACAAGGAAAGAAAGGCGTTGGGCGCGGCTCTCGTCCCGCAAATCATAAAGAGTGTCGGCAACGATTTTTCAAAGAGCGTTTTCAGCTACATCCCCAATACCGCGGAAATGGCGTATTACGGAATGATGCATGAATTGCGCGTGCAGCGCCGCAAAGA
>JAGBWO010000242.1 GCA_017629765.1 Opitutales bacterium
ATCGCCCCGACGATGTAAAGAGGCAGTTTGACCATGCCAATGCCGCCCAAGGCTATCAAAATCGCGCTGATTGTGGTGGTAATTCCGCCGATTGCGACGCCGATTGCGGCGAGAGTGCCGATATCGAGCTTTTTGGGCGGCGCATTTTTTTCCGTGGCGGAAGTCATTGAAGACATTGCATTTGCGTCAGCCGCGCTCGCGCGTTTTGCGATGAAATCTCCAATCCAAGCCGCAAAACGCTTATAAGGAGACCAAAATGCCTGACGCACGCTTATAGGATTCTGCACAATTTTTGTAATCGTGGCATCCCAATCCTTGCCGTCGCGGTCAAAGAAAATGCCGTTTCTGCCGACCAAAAGATCGTCGCAATCGCCCGAAGTGACAGCCGCAACAATCGTAAACGGAGCTTCTCCCTTGCGCTTGCAATCGCAGTATATCAAATAAGTGTACGAAAGCGGCGAAAGCGCGGCATGCCTGAGCGCATCGTCAACTTTTATGCAAAGTTCGCACACGCGCTGGTCAATGAAAAGCTCGCCTATCTGGAACATTGCCTTGCCCTTGCGGGTGTAAAAAGACTTGAAGCTCACGAAGTTTGTCAAAAGCTCCAATAAATCGCGGTTTAAACGCACAAGCTTTTCAAGGCGCTCAATGTTGTCAACGGCATACTTCAAGGCTTCGTCTTTTGCGATTAAATCAAAAAGGGCGTCTTTTTGAGACGGGTCCAAAAGCCTTTGAATTTCAGCTTCCCCCAAGTCTGATATTCCGCCGTCCGACTTTGACGAAATCCAAGCCGCATAGGGAGCAAAAGACGCCTTGATTTTATTCCAATCTTCAAGGGAAAGCGCGCTTGCCGAAATTTGCATTTTTTCCAAAACCGAAGCTTTGAACTGCCCTATTTTCGCCTTCCATGCCGGATTAGGCTCGCAGTCCAAGCATATTTCATCGGGGCTTGCAATTTTCACAATCGGCAATGCCGCCAAAAGCTCGTTGCTTGCGGAAACGTCGCCCTTTAATATTTCCGAAAAATTCTCCTTTGTCGCATTTACCAAATCCGCGGAGGCGTTGCCGTAGGCGAGAATGGAAGCGCGCGTAAAATAGTCGTCGATTTTTGAGGATACGGCGGAAAAGGCGTCAAAAGCGGCGGCCGTGTCTCCGCCCAAAAAGAAGATTGTTTCGGAATTGGCGCGCGATTGCGACTGCCATGCCGAATAAGCGTTTAATTTTTCAAAAAATTGATTTATCAAATCCGCATTCACGCCGTCCTCGCCAGAACGGTCCTTGACGCTTCCGGCGACCTTCATTACGGACGATATTGTATTCTTCAAATCTTCGCTTTCCGCGCTAAGAAGGGTAATCACCCCGTCGGCATTGAAAGGCGTTTTCGCAAAAACCGCGCTTTTGTCGTCGAAATCTTTTACGGAAATTGAATCGGCGTCCGGCTTTTTCAAATTTTTCAAGACCTCTTTGGCAGTCGAAATCAAGACCTTGCCTTCGTCCGTATCGTCTTTTATATCGGATATCTTCAAACTGTCCGAACCCGCCATGAGAGTGTCGGGGTTTTTAAGCATGGCACACGCCCACTCGCAAGCCGCAATGATTTCAGGACTGCGTATGCGCCCGTCTTTGTCGGCATCGAGCATATCCAAAGTTGCGAAGTCGAAATGAACCCCGCGCGTGGGGCACGCCAAAGCCGCCCACAATTTTTGGTCGAGAGAACGAATGTTTGCGATGTCCGCCCCCGAATTGAATTCCACCTGATAAATTCCGCCCGCCTTAAAAAATGACCATTTGTGTTCTGTTTTCATTGCATCCCATTGAATTTTATAAGAAAAACCTTTGCAAGAGAATTTTATTGGTATAACATATTTTTATTATGGATAATGGAGATATTCAAAAAACGCCGTCCGACAAAACTCCGGACATAGTGGAATTGGACGCGGTTGAAATAAACACGCCGCGCCCGAATGCAAACGACGTTTTTGAAGACTCGCCCAGGTCCCGCACGGCAAACAATGCAAGACGCACTCCGCCATTTGTTTACGCGCACACCCAAAACGGCTGCAACAACTGCTGCCTCGGAGTTTTGATTTTGTTCATACTGTTTGTTTTGGCTCTTTTCTAACGCCTGCGCGACTTGGGCTTTTTAAGGCGCAAAGACTTAAATCTTGGCTCCTTTCCGCTCTGCAAATTTTTGCGGCAAGAAAAAACTCTTGAAAAGCTCTCCGCCTTTTTGAGCGCGGTTTCGTCCAAAACAGGGGTTTCCGCCGCATTGAAATCTTTGCATTCGAGCCTGAACTGCTCCTTTGTGCGGGCGGCATATTCGTCGGAAAACTTCTTCATGTAATAGGCAAAATCCCTGCCTTCCGCGTCAAGAGCGGAATTTATGTTGAAGAGTTTCGGATTATCCAAAATGTAGTCGCGCAAAATTTTTAATGCAGACATGCGCTTTGAAATGTCAAACCAAGCGTCGCTTTTGACAAAAGCCTTGTCGTAGCCTTTCATGCCTCCGCCCATCGCCTCCAAAATAGATAAAAGGGCAAGGTCAAACTGCCTGCGGGCAAGCTGCGGCGCATCCGTTAAAGACATATCGTTTGCAAGGGAATATATTATTGCGGGAACTACGCTCGGAGCAATCTCGGCAGATTTGAATATCGCGTCATAGCCCGCCTTGTCTTCGTCGGAAATTGCGATTGCGTATGTAGAGCGGCTGAAATCATCCGAAGATGACGCCCAATATTCAACCGGAGAAGAAGGGTCGTTTTCGCGAAAATTAAACCGAATAAAATAGTTGTAGCTCTTTCCGTCGGGATAAAACGCTTCAAGCGAAATTTTGCCGTCATCACCCTGCATAATTCCGTCAAAAGACAAAACGGCATTTGCGCACACCTTGTTGATGTCGTCGCAATCTCCGCAATTTTGCTCTTCAAGCGGCTTAAAACGGTTTTGGAGCGCAATTTTGCTCTGTTCGTCGCACCTTGCGCCGAACGAGCGGCAGGTGGTAATCACAACAGGCTCCTGCGAGCGCGCGGCGGACAAATCCGCGCAAACGAAAAATAAAACCGATGCCAAAAACAGTCTTTCCATAAAAATCCCCTATTTAATGTTTATGGAAAATTTAACTTCAAAAAACGCTATCCACAAGCTTTTTATTTTCAAATTTAAAACATTGATTTACAAAAACAAAAATCTACCTTCTGTTAAACGACTTGTACTCCGACATAGTCCCCAAAGAAACATCGGAGCCGAACCAAATTACGCTCGCCCTCTCCTTTTGTTCGGGAGACAGGCGCGGCATTTTCTCGTTATTGAAAACAACAATCATTTTGTCGGCTTTTTCAAAGTAAATAAAAGCTCCCATATTTTTTTGCGCAACTTCAAGCGGAGCGTCGGACGCGGACTTTTCAAAGACCTGCGGAATTCCGCCCTGCTTTGTGGGCAGAGCAAAGGTAAAAGTCGAAACCAAAGGCTTTTGGGAATTTTTTGAAGAAACCGAAGAAACCGAAAGAGTTCCGTTCCGATTAGGGGTGAAAATGCGCAAAAGAGGGGCTTCTTCATAGCCTGAAATTCGGTTCCGCCTCATAAAATCGGCGTCGAGCATAAGAGGGGTTTTGCCTGCAAATTTTCCGTTTAAATAGACGTTTGCGCCGCTTGGGAAAGAATCCAAAACAAAATTGCGCGAACCGCCCGAATCAAGCCCGAAAGCGATAAGCCCAATCATTACAGCCAAAACGGCTATTCCCGAAAGCGTGTAAATTAAGCCTTTATGTTCCATAAAAATTAAAAAAAGTTTGCCGATTTTACGCGTTTTATTTTTTCATAACCCCTGCTCCGCGTCAAGATTTATGAAAGCATCCGCGTTAAATAAAACTTCGGAAAAATGCGACATTTTTGAAACAAAACATTACATTTTTGTAATTTTTGACAACAATTTTCACTTTTTCAAAAAAAATTTTTTGACTATGCAAAAACTATTAAAAAAGCTTTCGTACATCTGAATTTTTTTTAAAAACTTAAATCAAAATAAAAAACTATGAACAGCTACGTAGCAAAAGTCTTGGAAGACTTACAAAAAAAACAACCATGGGAAAAAGAATTCCTTCAAGCAGTTGAAGAAGTGCTTTCCTCATTGAGCCTTATTCTCGAAAAGGATAAAAAATACGAAGAAAACAAAATTCTTGAAAGAATGGTTGTTCCCGAAAGAACAATCCTTTTCCAAGTCCCTTGGTATGACGACAAGGGCGAGCTCCATGTAAACCAGGGCTACCGCGTGCAGTTCAACAGCGCAATAGGCCCCTACAAAGGCGGCTTGCGTTTCCATCCGTCCGTAAATTTGGGCATCTTGAAGTTCTTGGGCTTTGAACAGGTCTTCAAAAACTCCCTCACAACACTGCCAATGGGCGGCGGCAAAGGCGGCTCCGACTTTAACCCCAAGGGCAAGAGCGACAATGAAGTGCGCTCTTTCTGCCGCAGCTTCATGACCGAACTTTATCGCCATATCGGCGAAAATGTTGACGTTCCCGCAGGCGATATCGGTGTAGGAGCTCGCGAAGTCGGCTTCCTCTTCGGGCAGTACAAGAGAATTGTCGATTCTTACGACAGCGTTTTGACAGGCAAAGGTCTGGCTTGGGGCGGTTCTTTGATTCGTCCGGAAGCAACAGGCTACGGCAACGTTTACTTCTGCCAGGAAATGCTCGCCACAAAGAACGACGCTCTCGACGGCAAGCGCGTATTGGTTTCGGGTTCGGGCAACGTCGCGCAATACACGGTTGAAAAGCTCATCCAAAACGGCGCAAAAGTTCTTTCCATGTCCGACTCGAACGGCGCAATCATCGACGAAGACGGCATCGACGCGGAAAAACTCGCATTCGTAATGGAGCTTAAAAACGTAAAGCGCGGCAGAATAAGCGAATACGCAAAACAATTCAAAAGCGCAAAGTATGTTGAAGGCAAACGCCCGTGGGGCTTGGTAAAAGCCGACATCGCAATGCCTTCCGCAACGCAGAACGAAATCGAGCTTGAAGACGCAAAGGCTCTTCTTGCAAACGGCTGCATGTGCGTATCGGAAGGCGCGAACATGCCTTCCACAAACGACGCCATCAAGCTCTATGTCGAAGCAGGCATCCACTACGGTCCCGCAAAAGCGGCAAACGCAGGCGGCGTTGCAACGTCGGGCTTGGAAATGTCGCAAAACGCAATCCGTTTGAGCTGGACGCGCGAAGAAGTTGACGAAAAGCTCCACAACATCATGCGCTCAATCCACCAAAATGCGGCAAACGCGGCGGAAGAAGTCGGCACACCCGGCAACTTGGTAAACGGCGCAAACATCGCGGGCTTCAAGAAAGTCGCGGACGCAATGATTGCGCAGGGCGTTTAAATAAAGCTTCCCGATTGAAAATTTGGCGCGGATTTCCAAAAGAAGTCCGCGCTTTTTTTGAATAAAATATTGATAAATTGAAAATTATCGCAATAAATAACTTCTTACAAAAAAAATTTATGCAAGAAAAAGAAACTTTTGTTTGGATTTTAATCCTGCTTACCCTCTTGGCGTTGTCGTTAGTTCCCAATCTTTATTATATTTTAAAGGGGAAGGAAGAATTTTATTCAGACTACCGCAACGAAATTGACATAAGCCGCGAAGACTTCAACCGCCGCTATATGACAAAACGCATAATCTGGGCGGTAATTCCGTTTTTGATTTTGGCATTGATGGGCATTGTAAACGCGTACAGATAAAATGTCCGAAGGCAAAAACAAAGAAAGCATTTGGCTGAATCTGGGCGTAAATGTAATTTTGCCCACAATCATTTTGATGAAGGCGCAAAAGTGGCTCGTTTCATCGGGAATTATCGCCCAAGAAAACGCAAAGCCGATTTACTTTTTCGCCATTGCAATCGCCCTGCCCCTTTTCTACGGGATTTACGATTTGGCAAAGCGCGGAAAGTGGAATATTTTTTCGATTTTCGGCATACTAAACGTGCTTCTTACAGGCACAATCGGGCTTTTTGAGCTTTCCCGCGGGTGGATTATCGCAAAAGAGGCCGGCATTCCCGCAATACTTGGTTTGGCGGTTTTAATATCCGCCTACACAAAAAAACCCCTCGTAAAAATTTTAATATATAACGACACCCTTTTGGACACAAAAAAAGTGGCGGAGGCCCTTGAAGAAAGAAACAACACCGCAAAATTCTTCGACGCATTAAAAGGCGCTACAATCCTTATATCCGCCTCTTTCTTTGCAAGCGGCATAATCCAGTTTTTTCTCGCCGCAATGATTTACACCGAAAACGCAAGCGCGGAGGAATTCAACAGCCAAGTCGGGCAAATGACATGGATTTCATACCTTGTGGTTCTCCTGCCCTGCATGGCAATCACCGCCGCGGCTCTGTTTAAAATTCTAAACGCAATCAAAAATCTGACGGGTTTCTCATTTGAGGAAGTTCTATCGCAGGAGCTGCGCGAAAACAAGAAATAGCCGGCAAGCGCCCCTCTTATGAATGCTTGACTATTTGGCAAATTGCGATTGAATTTAACCCATATTTTTTCAAAAAAACACTCACAAAAAAACAAATATGAAAAATTACGTATTCTCTTCGGAATCGGTTGGCGAAGGCCATCCCGACAAAGTGGCGGACTATATTTCCGACAGCGTCCTTGACGCATGCCTGGAACAGGACAAATCAAGCCGCGTGGCATGCGAAACTTTGGTAAAGAGCAACTGCGTGGTAATTGCGGGCGAAATCACCACAAAGGCAAAACTTGACTACGAAAAAATCGTGCGAAACGCCATAAGGGAAATCGGCTACGTCAACGACGACGACGTTTTTCATGCCGACAAAGTATTTATAACAAACCTTTTGACAAAACAGTCCCCCGACATCGCCCAAGGCGTTGACGCCCGCAGGGCGAGAGGCAAAAAAGGCGCGGAACAGGGCGCGGGAGACCAAGGCATCATGTTCGGCTACGCCACAAACGAAACGCCCGAATACATGCCCGCCGCCATAATGTTCGCGCACAGAATTTTGACGGAGCTTGCAAAACAGCGCAAAGGCAAGGGGCCCAAATGGCTGCGCCCGGACTGCAAAAGCCAAGTCGCGGTAGAATACAAAGACGGCAAGCCCGTAAGAATTGAAAATGTTGTAATTTCAACCCAGCCTTCCGCGGACGTCGAACACGCCGAAATCGAAAAATACATGGTTGAAAAAATCATCAAAAAGGTTCTCCCGAAAAATCTTTGCGACGCAAAAACGCAATTTTTGATTAACCCGACGGGAAAATTTGTCGTCGGCGGACCGCAGGGCGACTCCGGACTTACCGGCAGAAAAATTATCGTCGACTCTTACGGCGGCTACGGACGCCACGGCGGCGGCGCATTCTCCGGCAAAGACCCGTCAAAGGTTGACCGCTCGGCGGCATACATGTGCAGATGGGTCGCAAAGAACATTGTAGCCGCAGGCTTGGCCGACCGCTGCGAACTTCAAGTTGCGTACGCAATCGGCTATCCGCACCCGCTAAGCATCGCAATCGACACTTTCGGCACGGGCAAAGTTTCCGAAGACGTTTTGATTAAGGCGGTAAAGAAAGTATTCTCCTTCAAGCCCGCCGACATCATAAAACAGCTCGGACTTCTCGCCCCGATTTATAGAAAGACCACAAACTACGGACACTTCACAAAAGCCGTCTTGCCATGGGAAAAAACCGACAAGGCGCAAGAC
>JAGBWO010000243.1 GCA_017629765.1 Opitutales bacterium
GATTTGCCCGAAAACGCGCAAAACCTGATTTCTTCTTTGAAGCTTTTGGTATTCAAGCCGAATTTCTCGATAAATACGGGCTGGGCTTATAATACAATGAGGGAATCCGGGAATGCCTATATTCCCGAACAGGATGCGGAAGGCGTGCTTGCGTCGTGGATAAAAAATCCGGCGCTTGAAAATCTGCCTCTGGTCAACAATATGCAAGTTCCCGCATTTGAGAAATTTCCGGCGTTGGAGGCCGTTTTGAATTTTATCCGCAAAGAGTACAGCCTGCCCTGCCTTATGAGCGGATCGGGCAGTGCGTGCTTTGCTGTCGTAAACAATCTTAAACCGGACGCCTTGCAGAGCCTTAAAGACGCAATTAAGAAAAGGCTTGGCGAAACCTGTTTCATAACGGAGGCTTAAAAATGAAATACACATTCTTGAAAGACAACAATTCGCCCGCATTTTTAGGCGACGATTTTGAAATATCCTACTCTTCAATGTATGCGAATATTTTGGAGTATTCAAAGCGCATTGCAAAAGAGGGGGCCCATGTTGCAATATATGCCGAAAATTCGCCCGAATGGGTGTGCGCGCTGTACGGCGCTTGGCTGAAACATTCAACGGTTGTGCCGGTTGACGCCGCTTTGCCTGTTTCTGAAACGGCCTTCATTTTGTCGGACAGCGAAACGGATTTTTTGTTTACGTCAAAAGCAAATTTGGAAAACGCCAAGGCGGCTGTCGAAAAATCGGGCAGGGATATAGGCATTTGCGTCATTGAGGAAATAGAAAAGCCTTTGATAAACGCCTCTTTGCCGGAGGGCTGGAAAATCGAATGCGATTCCGAAGACTTGGCTTTAATTGTTTATACTTCCGGAACGACGAGCAATCCGAAAGGCGTGATGCTCACATTCGACAATTTGCAGGCGAATATTGAGGCAGTTTCAGACGAAGGCTATTTCTTTTCGGGGATGCGCACGCTTGCGATGCTTCCTTTTCACCATATTTTGCCTCTTGTAGGCACTGTTGTGGCTGTTATTTATGTGGGCGGGGCGATAGTGTTTCCAAAGAGCCTTGCCCCCGCCGACATCGCCGGCGTTCTTGCAAAGCGAAAGGCGGATATGGTTGTCTCGGTGCCGAGATTTTACGAGCTGATACACGCAAATATTATGGAGAAGGTAAACAAATCCGCCGCCATAAAGTCGCTTTTTCTGCTCTCAAAGTTTGTGGGTTCGGTAAAATTCGCAAGAATGCTTTTTGCAAGCGTCCACAAGCGTTTTGGCGGTAAAGTTTCATCTTGGATTTGCGGGGGCGCGGCTTTAAACCGCGAAGTAAATACGGATTTAAGCGCATTGGGCTTTAATATTTGCGAAGGCTACGGCATGACGGAAGCCGCCCCAATCATAGCTTTTCCGCGAATAGGGAACATAAAAATCGGAGCGTGCGGACAGCCTTTGCCTTCAAACGAAGTGCGTATTGTCGACGGCGAAATAACGGTTCGCGGAAGAAGCATAACAAAGGGCTATTACCGCCGTCCGGAAGAAAACGAGGCTTCTTTTAACAACGGGTGGCTTTATACCGGCGACTTGGGCTATTTGGACGACGACGGCTTTTTGTTCATAACGGGCAGGCGCAAGGAAATCATAGTTTTGCCGAACGGCAAGAAGCTGAACCCCATCGAGCTTGAAGAGCAGATAAAGGAAAAATGCCCCCAGCTTGAAGAAGCCGGAGTTTTGATGTATGACGACATCTTGCAGGCAGTTTGCAGAATTTCAGACAAGATGTATGCCGAGCTTGGGAAAGAAGGGGCTGAAGATTTTGTGAGGGAAAACGCAATTCTTCCCTACAACAGGGCAAACGCCTCTTACAGGCGCATTATCCGCTTTACCGTTACGACGAAGGAGTTTCCGCGCACGCGCATAGGCAAGCTTAAAAGGTTTCAGCTTGCGTCATTTGTAGAGAGCGTGAAAACGGAGCTGCCAATCGAGCAGGTTTTTGCGCCCGAACCCGAAAGCAAAATCTACAAGGGATTGAAGGAGTTTTTGTCAATGCAGGTTTCGGTTAGCGTTCTGCCCGACGCCCATATGGAGATGGATTTGGGGTTGGATTCTTTGGGAAAAGTTTCGCTACATGGATTTATAAAAGAAAACTACGGAATAGATATGCAGGAAAGCGATTTTGAAAAATACTCTTCCTTGCGCAAGGTCGCAAATTTCATAGAGGAAGAGCAGAAGAAAAAGACGGCGGAGAAAGCGGTTTCTGGCGCCCAAAAGTCGAGGAAGCCGAAGGCAGTCGCGTGGGGGGAAATTTTGAAAAACTGCACGCCGCCTGCGATACCCAAAACTTACTTTTTCCACGCGATAACGCTCTTTGCCGCGAGGATATTCTTTAAATTTTGGTACGACATTGAAATAGAGGGCAGGGAGAATATAAAAGACGGCGAGCCGATGATTGTGGCGCCCAACCACCAGTCTTTGTGCGACGGATTTTTCTTTGCGAAAATGTTTCCGCGCAAAAAAGTGTACAAATTCTATTTCTTTGCGAAAATGCGCGCAATGATGAGCAGCAAATTTATGAAATTCTACGTCAGGCACAGCAATATTATTGTCGTCGACGTAAAATCGAACATAAAGGAATCGGTGCAGAAGCTTGCGGAAATTTTGCGCAAGAAAAATTACGTTGTGATGTTCCCTGAAGGGACGCGCACGCGCGACGGAAACGTTGCGGAATTTAAGCCTATGTTTGCCATTTTGGCGAAAGAAATGGGCGTCAGGGTTGTTCCCATGGTTATTTCGGGCGCTTTTGAAGGCTTGAAGGCGAGAACGAGCCTGCCGGTGCGCGGAACGAAAATCAAAATCAAGCTTTTGCCTCCCGTTTCCGTTGAGGAAGGCGAGAGCTATGCAGATTTTTCCAACAGGGTTCGCGACATTGTTGTCGCCGAAAAGGCCAGAATGGAAGGCGGGAAAACGACGGGCAATTAAGGTCTTTCCTTAAAACCTCAAAAGCAAAGGCGCAGACCGCATGATGCGGGCTGCGCCTCGTTTTATTGACTATAAGAAGAAATTACCAAAGGGAATAGAGGTAGAGGAAATATAGGGCTGCCGCC
>JAGBWO010000244.1 GCA_017629765.1 Opitutales bacterium
CGTCCCCACGGGGATTCGAACCCCGGTCGTAAGAATGAAAATCTTATGTCCTAACCGGGCTAGACGATAGGGACGTAGCTCGATTTAAAGCTTATATACGATACGAATGCTTTTCTCTTTTGCAAGAAAAATTTTTTAAAAAATGCCAATTTATTTTATGCTTTTAAATTTGACACTTTTATGCCGTTATTAAATGATGGAATCTTTAGATTATATTTTATTGCTTTATGGATAATATTCAAATTGTTTTGATAAATTTGAATTCCGATACGGAGCGTTTATCTCGCATTGCCGAACGTTTGAGACGAATGGGATTGGATTATGTCAGAATGTCCGCGGTCGAAGGGAAAAGCTTGGAAATAACGGGCAGAATTTTCAACGAGGCGGCTTTCAGGCGCAATATGGGAAAGTTTACAAACAAAAATGAAATCGCCTGCTATTTGAGCCATTATGAAGCTTTGAAACTATTTTTGCAATCGGGGAAGAAGTATGGGCTTATTCTTGAAGACGACATGGTTTTCAATTCGGATTTCAGAAAAATTTTGGAGAGCGTTTTGTCTCTCGATTTCCGCTGGGATTTCATAAAATTCAACGCCGCTTCCGACAAGGGTTTAGGCAATGTCAAGGTTTGCGGTTTATTTGGAAAATACAAGCTTGTGGCGTCCCTGTTTTCAAAAAAGAAATCGGGGGCGTATATTGTAAACCGCAAGGCTGCGGGAAATCTGGTTGAAAAGCTTTTGCCCATGACTGTTCCGTTCGACCATGAGATGGTGAAGTTTTACAAGTACGGCATTCGCCAGTATTCGGTTTTCCCGTCGCCTTCCGAAGAGGAAAAAAAAGGCTCTTCAATAGGCGGATACGGCAAAAAGAAATCAAAGCTTCCATTTTACAAGAGGGCGAGCGTGTTTTTTTACAGGTATTTCTACATCGTGCCTTTGAGGCTTCTTTATTTCCGCAAGCTTTTGGGAAGGTAGGCTTTTATTTTTGCATTTTATTTTCGCCTTTTGTTTTTGCGGAAATAAATTCTATGTCCAAGCGCAGAACCGCCGTTCTTTCGATGGAGGAGTCTATGTATTTTTCCCCGATGTCTTCAAATCCTTTTGAATATTTTTTTATGAGAAGGCGCAGTGCTTTGCGTTTTTCCCCTTCGTCGAAAACCTGCGCGATTTTGCCCTGAGCCATGACGCTTTGGTAGGACGTCGTAAATTCGTTCGGGCGTACTCTCGTTTTTCCTACAACCGAAAACGACGCGTTTGCGCAGTTTTTTAAGGCGTCGAGCTTTCTGCCTTCCGGCGCGCAGTGGAAGTAGAGCTTGTTTCCTTCGCGGGCGTAGCTTATGGGAATGCCGTATCCCGAATCTTTGTCGGCGAGCGCCAAAAATCCGTATTCAGCGGATGTTAGCAGCTCGTCCGATTCTTCAGAATTCCAAATTCTGTCTTTGCGTCTTATTTCTTTGTATTGCATTGTTTTCAGATTAGATTGTTTTGGCGTTTTTTGAAAAGCGCAAAATTTGGTTTTTTCTTGAAGAACTTTGAAATTTTCTATTTAGTCTGTCAGTTTTAAAAATAATGCACAGTTTTGCATCTTTGCGGATTTTTAACAAATTCCTTGCTGCGCCTTAATTTTATAAATGAAATATTTGATAAGAGATTTGATTTTATTTTGCCAGCTGTTTGCGGTATATTTCGCCGGCAGGATTGCCTTGCTTTTGCTTTTCGGCGCGGACAAAATAGAGCTTATTACGGGCAAGTGGCTTTGGCTTTCTGTGCGCTTTGATTTAATGACGTCGTCGTACCTCATTTTGCCGTCGTTTATTTTGACTTTTATCGCGATTTTTTGGCGCGACAAGCTTTGGATTGAGAAGGCCAAGATTGCGTACAATGTTTTTATACTTTCTTTATCGCTGTTTTTGGCCGCGCTGAACATCTGTTTCTTTTTCGAGTACAAAAGCCAGTTCAACCAGTGGATATTGGGCATATTTTACGATGATTTCCGCGCGATTATGATGACGATAGTGAAAAGCTATCCGATATTTCCCATTCTTTTGGGTATATTGGTCTGCACGTTTCTCATTTATCTTTCGGTAAAGTTCGTTTACAGGCGGACGTCAAAATGCGCCCTTTTTGACAGGATGCGCACTAAAATCGCGGCGTTTGCGCTTTGCGCGCCTCTTTGCGCCTTTTGCATGATGGGCGCCGATTTCGACGGCGAGCCGCTGACTCCCACGAGCGCGGTTGTTTCGGAGTCTCCGTTTTTGAACAATTTGATACCGAATTCTGCTTATTGCCTGCGTTTCGAGCTTAAAACGCACTTTGAATTTCTGACTTTTGAGGATTCGATAAGCTTTTTCAACGTGAAAAAATCCGAGCTTCGCGGCATCGCAAATTCCCTTTTGGGAGGCGGGCGCGAATTGAAAAACATAGACGACGGATTGAGGCGCATCGCCAAGGGGTCTCCGTTGAAGGATAAACCTTCCCACATATTTTTAATAATTGCCGAAAGCCACTCTTCATGGCCTCTTGCCCCGCAGCATCAAAGCCGCAATTTGATGCCTGAAACATTGAAGCTTTGCGAAAAGGGGCTTTCTTCCAAGCGCGCGGTTTCTGCGGGCATTGGCACTTCCGATACAACCACCTGCATTTTGGGCGGCATTCCCTTTGCCGTTCTTTCCCCCGGCTGCATAAAAGATTACCCGACTGATTTTTCGCTTGCCAATTTGATGAAAGGCTTCGGCTACAAGACGAGTTTCTTTTGCGGCGCGGCGATGTCTTGGTGCGACATCGGCTCTTTCTGCAAAAAAATGGGTTTTGACGAAGCCGTCGGCGGGGACGAAATAAGCCCGCTTTATTTTCAATACGAATGGGGCGTTCCGGACAAGGAATTTTACCGCTATATTGCCGACCGCAAGCTCGATTGCCCGACATTCAACGTGATTTTGACTGTTTCAAACCATCCGCCCTACGAAGTGGACTTGAAAAAGGAAGGCTGCCCAAATGTTATCGACAGCCCTCTTGAAAACAAGGTTCAGCATATGTGGTATGCCGACAAGTCAATCGGGGATTTCGCGCGCGAAATCCGCGCAAAATATCCCGACGCTCTAATCATAATAACAGGCGACCACAATGCGCGTCTTACCCCGAAGTACTTGGAAGACGACATTGAGTACAAGATGTGCGTTCCGTTGATTTTTACGGGCAAGCCCATAGAAGATGCAGGGCTTCAAAACGAATTGGGTTTCACTTCCCATATCGACATTATCCCGACATTGGTTGAGCTGTTGGCGGACAAAGGGTTTGAGTACAAGGCGTGGGGGACTCCGATGTTCGGGGAAGAGCGGATGGTTGAGCCGCTAAATCCGTATTGCGTCGTTTATGACGGGGTTTTGCGCGATGTAAAGAGCATAGACTGCTCCGATGAGGCCCGAAAACGCATGAATTCCTTTTTGGCTTTGGCGTATTGGCGCGCCGTAAGAGGTTCGGAATTTCCGAGCGCAAAGGAAATCGCCGATGAAGAAGGAGAGTAAAATGGAGGGGCTTCCGCGCAAAAATAAAGGCGTCCGAAGAATTTTGATGGCTTGTCGATATTCTTGGGACGGCATAAAAAACGCCTTGAAAAACGAGGCCGCTTTTCGGCAGGAAATTATATTGGCGGCGATTTTGCTGCCGTTGGCTTTGTTTTTGGATGCGCAAGCCGCGGAAAAGCTTTTGCTTGTCGGATCCGTATTTTTGCTTTTGATTGTGGAGCTTTTAAATTCCGCCGTCGAGGAGTGCGTAAATCTTTGCACCGATAAAATTCATCCGCTTGCAAAGCGGGCAAAAGACATGCGAAGCGCGGCGGTGTTGTGTGCCATAATCAATCTGGTTGCAATTTGGACAGCGGTTTTGTGGAAGCTCTTTTGTGCTTGAAAAAAACGCGTGTTTTCGGTTTTATTTTTTATATATAAACAAACTGCCTGCCTATGAAAAATATACTGATTGAATTGTTTGCCGCATAGTTAATTTCAAGCGTTTTCGCCCAATCTCCGGC
>JAGBWO010000245.1 GCA_017629765.1 Opitutales bacterium
GCCTTCACACAAGACCTTTGCGCATACGACTTTTATTTTGGTGTCGCTCGTAAGAATTGCGTTTGCCGCCTTTAAGCCGTTTTCTTTTGCAGGAGCGGCCTGTTTTAAAGCTTCTTCAATACCCCTTGAAACTTTTTCCATCGGCATTCTTTCGCCGATTCTGCCCGTAGAGCAAACCAAAACCTGCGTCCGGTCAACGCCCAAGCCCGCCGCGACTTTCGCGCACATTTCGGAAGCGTCGCGCAAGCCCTCATCGCCCGTGCAGGCATTGGCATTGCCGCTGTTTGCAACAATTGCAGATATTGCGCGGGTGCGCGAAAGATGCGCAATGTCGGTGAGAACGGGAGCCGCCTTCACATCGTTTGTGGTAAAGACTCCCGCCGCAGACGAAGGTTTTTCAAGCTTGATAAGCGCCAAATCGAGCCTTGACATGTCGTTTTTGTTGCGAATGTCGCACGCAACTCCCGCGAGGGAAAAGCCGTCAACTTCGGCAAGCCCCGAACAGTTGTCTGAAATTTCTATTGAATAAGGTTTCATTTTTTTTCCTTTCTTTGCGCAATTTGCGGTAAAGTTTTTATAAAAGCCCCGCCTCTTCGCCGAAGCCGAACATCAAATTCATAATCTGGACAGCCTGCCCGCTCGCGCCCTTAATGAGATTATCAACCGCGCTTGTGATTATCAAATTCTTTGTCCTCGAATCATAGACGGCGGAAATGTCGACTCTGTTCGTTCCGCTGACATATAGCGTGTCGGGCTGTTTTCCCGAAGGCAAAACCTTCACGAATTTTTTGGACGCGTAATATTTGTCCCAAATTTCATAGATCTTTTCAACGCCTTCAAACTTGGCGGGAAGAACTATTGTGGTGAATATTCCGCGCGTCGTCGGCGAAAGATGCGGTATAAACTGGACTACGATATCGCTTCCCGCGGCAATCGAAAGCTGCTCTTCGATTTCCGAAAGGTGGCGGTGCTTCGGCAAACCGTAAGCCGTCATGCTTTCGTTTCTAACACAGTACGAATACATCAAATCGGCCTTTCTTCCTCCGCCCGAAACTCCGCTGTAAGAATCAATCACAATACCGCTTGTTGATGCGGCGTGTTCGCGCATAAGCGGAATGAGAGGCACCAGAATGCTCGTCGGATAGCATCCGGGGCAGGCAATCAGCCTGTCGGATTTGGATATGTCGAAAAGCTCGGGTATTATGTACCTGCCAAGCTCCATCAAATCCGGCGCGGGATGCTCCGTCTTGTAAAATTCCAAATATCTTTCAAGCGAGCCGAGCCTGAAATCCGCCGAAAGGTCTATTACAGTCTTGCCCGCCGCCAAAAGCTCGCGCGCATACTCCGCCGCAACGCCGTGCGGAAGAGCCAAAAACCAAAGGTCGATGTCGTCCATTTTTGCCTGAGTTGCGGGGTCGGACTTTATAAATTTGAAATCGTCCGAAAATATGTGCCTTAAAAGCGGCATATCCTCTGCAACAGGCTTGCCTTCAAGCGAGCGCGAAGTCACCGCCGCCAATTCGACATTGGGGTGCCTGCCCAAAATTCTCATAAGTTCGATGCCCGCATAACCCGAAGCACCTGTTACGCCTACTCGTAATTTTTTCATAATTCTTATTTTGAAAGCCCGCTATTATTACACTTTTTTTGCCAATTACAACAATTCTCTACGTTTTATTTGGTTTTTATTTTTTTATCCGAAATATTTTTCAAAGCTGCCGATAAGCTATATAAATTAAATATATTTTACAAAAAAACATCCAAAAAGAGACAAAACGCGCACAATGAGACAAAATGTCGCACTCACGAACGCGGAAAATGAGACACAATAAAAAGCGCAAAGCAACTTAAAATCATAACACATTTTTAATCAACAACATAAAAAACAACAAACAAAAATGGCACGCAATGTGCTACAAAAGAAAGCATTATGAGTAAAATATTAGGCATTGACTTAGGCACAACAAATTCCTGCATGGCGGTTATGGAAGGCGGCGAAAGCGTCGTTATCCCCAACAGAGAAGGCGCGAGAACCACTCCGTCCGTAGTCGCTTTTTCAAAGACGGGCGAAAGGCTTGTCGGACAGGCGGCAAAACGCCAGGCGGTCACAAACCCCAAAAACACAATTTATTCTGTAAAGCGTTTCATTGGCCGCAAATTCGCGGAAGTTCAAGACGAAATCAAAAATTTCCCATACACAATTTTGAAGGGAAACAACGACGGAATCTTGATTGAATGCGACGTCAACGGCAAAAAGGAACAGTTCACGCCCGAACAGATTTCCGCAATGGTTTTGCAACAGCTGAAAGCGGACGCAGAAACCTACTTGGGCGAAAAGGTCACAAAGGCGGTCATTACCGTTCCCGCATACTTTAACGACGCGCAGCGACAGGCAACAAAAGACGCCGGCACAATCGCGGGCTTGGAAGTGATGAGGATCATCAACGAGCCGACAGCGGCCTCTTTGGCTTACGGTTTGGAAAAGAAAAGCGACGAAACCATCGCTGTTTACGACTTGGGCGGCGGCACTTTCGATATCTCGGTTCTTGAAATCGGCGACGGCGTGTTTGAAGTAAAAGCCACAAACGGCGATACGCAACTCGGCGGCGACAACTGGGACGCCGCAATTATCGACTTTTTGGTTGACGGCTTTAAGAAGGAAAACGGCATCGACTTGAAAAACGACCCGATGGCTCTCCAGCGTTTGCGCGAAGAAGCTGAAAAGGCTAAAATCGCGCTTTCTACTTCGCAGCAGACGGACATCAACCTGCCGTTTATCACTGCCGACGCCACGGGCCCGAAACACTTGAATGTAACTCTTACGCGCGCAAAGCTGGAACAGCTCACAAGCGACCTCCTGCAAAGAACGGTTAAACCGTTTGAAGCCTGCTTGAAAGACGCCGACATCTCCTCTTCCGAGATCAACGAGCTTGTTTTGGTGGGCGGCATGACCCGTATGCCGGCAGTCGTTGAGCTTGCCGAAAAACTGGCGGGCAAAAAGCCCCACCAGGGCGTAAATCCCGACGAAGTCGTCGCAAGAGGCGCGGCAATTCAAGGCGGCGTCTTGCAAGGCGACGTAAACGACGTTCTCCTTTTGGACGTAACTCCGCTTACGCTTTCAATTGAAACCGCAGGCGGCGTGTCAACTCCGATGATTGAACGCAATACCACAATTCCGAAGAAGGCAACGCAGATATTCTCGACCTACGCCGACAACCAAACGGCAGTCGACATCAAAATCTTGCAGGGTGAACGCCCGATGGCAAAAGACAACAAGATGCTCGGCAACTTCCGCTTGGACGGCATCGCTCCCGCGCCGCGCGGGCTTCCGCAAATCGAAGTTACCTTCGACATCGACGCAAGCGGCATTCTCCACGTTTCCGCAAAGGACAAGGGCACGGGCAAGGAACAGCAGATTTCAATCACCGGTTCAAGCGGACTTTCCAAGGAAGACGTCGAAAGAATGAAAAAGGAAGCGGAAATGAACGCAGCCGAAGACTTGAAGATTAAGGAAACCGTCGAAGCCAAAAACGAGCTCGACAACCTCTCCTACCAAATCGAAAAACAAGTAAAAGAAGCGGGCGACAAGCTTCCTGCCGACGTAAAGTCGAAACTTGAAACCGCTGTTGCGGATGCGCGCAAGGTTCTGGAAAAATCAGACTTGACCAAGGAAGAAGCAAAGGCGGAATCCGAAAAGCTCACAAAGCTCATTCAGGAAAACGCGGCGGCATTCCAAGCGGCTCAACAGTCCGCAAGCGCAGGCGCAAACGAAAGCGCGGGAGCCGCAAATGCATCCTCTTCCGACGGAGCTGCTAAAAAAGACGACGTTGTCGACGCCGACTTTGAAGTGGTGGAC
>JAGBWO010000246.1 GCA_017629765.1 Opitutales bacterium
CCGGCAGTGTCGACAAAGCGTTTTTCACCCGTGTATGCCGGGTGGGAGTCTGCGGTGATATCGCGCACAATCATTTGGTATTCAACGCCGTCGATTGTTTCAACCTGCTTGCTTCTCATTGTGGAGCGGGTTAAAAAACGCGCGCCTGTCGAAACGTCAACAAAGCAAACAGGCTTGTAATCTGGATGAATTTTGTCTTTCATTTATAAAAACCTCTCCGTTATTTAATTAACCCTGCTTTGCCTTGTAGCGAGGGTTTGTCTTATTGATTACATACACACGACCCTTTCTGCGCACTACTTTGCAGTCTGGATGACGGGTCTTCAAAGATTTAATGGATGATACTACTTTCATGATTCTTCAACTTTGATTTTGAGGAAAAGTTAAAACAAAATGCTATATGGCAAAATCTGTCAAGCTTTTCCGTAAATTTTCTTTATATTTTTTTTAATTTTCCGATAAGTGCAGGTTTTTAATGTTTGCCCTGCTTTAAAAGAAAGCTTTTTACGGTGTTTGACATAAGCATTGCGACTGTCATCGGTCCGACCCCTCCCGGAACGGGAGTTATGAACGAGCATTTCGGGGCTACGTTTTCAAAATCAACGTCTCCCACGAGGCGGTAGCCCGACTTCTTTTCCGCGCAAGGGATGCGGTTTATGCCTACATCAATTACGCACGCGCCTTCTTTTACCATGTCTGCCGTAACGGTGAGAGGTCTGCCGACCGCCGCGATGAGAATGTCGGCTTCTTTGCAGATTTCCTTCAAATTTTCACTTTTTGAGTGGCAGACTGTGACGGTTGCGTCTGCGCCCTTTTGCATGAGAAGAAGGGCAAGGGGCTTGCCGACAATCAGGCTTCTGCCTATCACGACCGCTTTTTTGCCTTTGGTTTCGACGCCCGAACGCTTTATAAGCTCCATAATTCCTGCGGGAGTGCAGGCGACGAATGCGGTTTTGTCTTCTTGACAGAGCTTGCCCAAGTTCGAGAAGCTGAATCCGTCAACGTCCTTTTCTGCCGCGACTCTGTTAAAAGTTGCCTGTTCGTTCAGATGTTTGGGAAGCGGGGCTTGAACTAAAATCGCGTCGACTCCCTCGTCGGAATTCAGTTTGTCGATAAGTTTGTCAAGCTCCTCCTGGGTTGTTGTTTCGGGCAGAATGTTGAGTCTGCTTTCTATGCCGATTTTTTCGGCAACCTTGCTTTTTTTCGCGACATAAGACACCGATGCGGGATCGTCTCCGACCCTGATTAGCGCGACGCAAGGTTTGCGCCCCGAAATGTTTGCGAGCTTTTCGCTAAGTTCCGCGTGTATTTCTTCCGAAATTTTGTTTCCGTCAATTAAGTTTGGCATAATGTTTATCTTGAAAATTTAATCATGTCGGCTTTTAAGACGTTGCCGTCGGGAGTGCCCGTCAGCACTCCGCGCATTACTACGTTTCTGTCTATGTATTGTTCGACGTTCGACATTACCATGTTTGAAAAATCTATGTAGGATACGAATTTGCCGTCGATGTCGTAAAATGCGTACAGGTACGGCTTGGCGTATTTTTCATGGGTGAAGCGGCTTATTGTGCATTTCATTTTGCCCTCCATTATTTGCGGCTCTTTTGTAGGCTTATAGCGCGGGCTTTGGCACCCCGAAAAAAACATCGCAGTGAAAATAAAAATTGCAAAAGCGAAAATATTTGAAAGTCTTTTCATGTCTATAAAAATTACGGTCTTATTTATAAAATAACCCAAGCCCAACTTTCAACATCCAAATTTAAATAAAATGCCTGTTCCCGATACAAACAAAAAGCACCTTTTGGTGGACGGATGGAATATCATACGGGCGCACAAGGATATGTCGCGCGCCTTTGAGGAGCTGGGGCAGGATGTCGCAAAAAAAATGCTTTCGGACATGCTTTCTCCCATACACGACATTTTGGGGTATCGCGTTACAATCGTTTACGACGGCAGGGGGGACGACATCAATGTCGAAAAGATAGGGCTTTCAAAAACATTTTCCGAAGTTTACACCCCTTCTTGCATGACTGCCGACGAGCTGATAGAACAGATGTGCGCGACTTCCAAAAATCCGCGCGGCATAACGGTTGCAAGCAGGGACAACCTGA
>JAGBWO010000247.1 GCA_017629765.1 Opitutales bacterium
AATCTTGCCTCCGTCGACGATTTTTACAAGCTCAGCAAGGTTTGCGGGGGCAATCTTGCATTCGGCAAAAGGCGGCCTTGCTTCGCCGTATTCAGCCATGGCGGAAAGCTCGCGCAAAACGTCGTTTACGATGATGTTTGCGATTGCCTTCGGGTTGTTATAGGCTGCAACCGCATTTTCAAAGTAGGCGCACATATCATAGTCAAGGCACATTACGCTTGTGATGGAGTAAGGCAGGTCAAAATCTTTCATATACCTGCGCTGAATGTCGTAAGGCGCTTCGGGCAGCTCCGACTTTATTTTCTCGACAAGCGCGCGGTCGATTTTTACGGGCATCAAATCGGGTTCGGGGAAGTAGCGGTAGTCGTGGGCGTTTTCCTTGCCGCGCATCGACTGGCTTACGTTTAAAGAGGCGTCCCAACGCCTTGTTTCCTGAACGATTTCGATGTTTTTGTTGAGCGCGTCCGTCTGGCGGCGGATTTCGTATTCAATGGCGTTTTTGACGCCCGAAATAGAGTTCAAGTTTTTAAGCTCCACCTTTACGCCGAGCTTTTCGGAACCCTTTGGGCGCAAAGAAATGTTGACGTCGCAGCGCATCTGCCCTTTTTCCATGTCGCATTCGCTGACACCCAAGCCGGATATGGTTTGTTTTAGAGAATTTAAGTAGGCGAAAGCGTCTTCGGAGCTGAACATATCAGGTTCGGAAACGATTTCCATAAGCGGAGTTCCCGCGCGGTTGTAGTCGACGAGGGAGTCGTTTGCGCAGTGGGTGAGCTTGCCTACGTCCTCTTCCAAGTGTATGCGCGTGAGCTTCACAAAGCGGTGCGCCCCCATCTCCCCGCGCGACGCGCTTGCAAGCTCGATTTCAACCGCGCCGCCCTGGCACAAAGGCTGGTCGTACTGCGAGAGCTGGTAGTTTTTCGGGCTGTCGGGATAAAAATAGTTTTTTCTGTCCCACTTGGTTATTTCGGGAATTTCACAGCCGAACATAAGCCCTACTTTCATCGTGTCGTAAATAGCCGCATAGTTTAAAACGGGAAGAACGCCGGGCAAAGCCATAACAACGGGGTCGGTCAGCGTATTCGGATCTTCGCCGAAACGGTATGGCGCGCTTGTGAACATCTTGGTTTTTGTGTTCAGCTGGACGTGTACTTCAAGACCTATTACTGGTTCGTATTCCATAATGAAAATATTTTTAAAGTGATGGATTTCTGCCCAAGAAGCCAGCCGTCTGCTCGTAGGCATATGCGTAGGAAAGCAAATTTTGCTCGTCAAAAGCCCTGCCTATCATCTGCAAGCCGATTGGCATTCCGTCCGAATTAAATCCGCACGGAACCGACATTCCGGGCAAGCCCGCCAAATTTACATTTATAGTGAAAATGTCGTTTAAATACATCGAAAGAGGATCTCCCGACTTTTCGCCGGCCTTGAAAGCGCAGGCGGGGGTCGTGGGCGCAAAAATCACATCTACGTTTTTAAAAGCCTCCTCAAAGTCGCCGCGAATCAGGGTGCGGACTTTTTGCGCGCGAAGGTAATAGGCGTCGTAGTATCCCGAACTTAAAACGTAGCTTCCCAAAATAATCCTGCGCTTGACCTCTTCGCCGAAGCCTTCCGCCCTCG
>JAGBWO010000248.1 GCA_017629765.1 Opitutales bacterium
CGACGAGCCTTATGTGTTTAACGACACAAGCACAACCCTCGCAATGGGCCTTGCTTTCGCCGAGAACCCAAACGGCGCGCCCGTTCTTTTTGAAAAGGGATTCAAGCTCGCAAAGCTCACAAAAAATTCTATCGTTTACGAATACTCTTCGGAAAAAGCTCAAATATACAGGGTCTATACGCTTGAAAAATCGGATTCGAAAGGCTTTATCCCATATGTAATCAACACAAACACAAAAATAAAAAACATTTCAAGCGAGACTTGGCAAAGCCGCAAAATATTTGTGTCGCTTGGAATGGAAGCCCCGAATGCCGGAGACGTCTACGGCAACAACCTCGCTTTCGGGGTTTATAACGGAGACGAAACCGAATTTTCCGCCTCTTCAAAATTCGTGGATTCCAGCGGATTTTTGGGCATAGGAGCCTCAAAGGCAAAGACAATTTCAAAAATCGAGCTTGCAGACACTGTTTGGGGGGCGATAAAAAACCAGTTTTTTACCACGATATTCACGCCTGAAATCAAAGGCGACGGCGGTATCGCCCTGCCCGTTTCAATAAATCCGGACGCGGAGTCGAAATATATGAAAAACGGCTTGGCGGGCTTTATGGGCTTTAATCTTAGCGCAATCGAGCCGCAACACAGCGTCGAACTTGCCGGAACTTTTTATGTCGGACCGAAGGACCTTTCAAACCTCGTAGATTTGGGCAAAGACCAAGATTTGGTAATGGACTACGGGTGGTTTTCATTCATTAGCAAGCCGCTTTCCATTTTGCTTTCGATGATAAATTCGGTAGTCGAAAAAATTTCGCCGAACTGGAGCTGGGGATGGGCGATTATCATTTTGACCGTCATCGTAAGAGCCTGCCTATGGCCGCTTACGGCAGTGCAAATACGCTCTTCGCTAAAGATGTCGAAATTGCAGCAGCCTCTTGCCGAAATACGCAAAAAATACGCAAACGACCAGCAAAAGATGAGCCAGGAAACAATGAAGCTTTACAGCGAATACGGCATAAACCCGTTTGCGGGATGCCTTCCGCTTTTAATACAGCTTCCGATTTTCCTCGGTCTTTACTATATGCTGCAAAGCTCAAGCGGAATAAGATTTGCGCATTTTCTGTGGATACAAGACCTGTCCCTTCCCGACTACATTCCGGGGCTTGAAACGGTTTTCGGCTTCCCGCTCCACCCTCTTCCGATAATAAACGCAATCATCACATATTTACAAATGCAAATAACCCCGATGGCTACGGCCGAAAAGGGTCAGGCGCTTATGATAAAGCTTCTGCCTTTTATAATGCTTTTCTTCTTCTATACATTCCCATCCGGACTGGTGCTGTATTGGACGATGCAAAGCTTAATCGGCGTGGTTCAGGCGATTGTGATAAACAAGAAAAGGGATTCTTTCGAGCTTACAAAGCGCGACGCAAGCAAACCCACCTTTATGCAGAGGGTTGCCCAGGCGGCGCAAGAAGAAGCAAAGCGCAGGGAAGCTCAAAGAGCCGAAATGCTGAAAGGCACAATGCACGACCCGCGCAAGAAAAACCCCGGCGGGCGCTCAACTCCGTCAAAAAGAAAATAATTGCAAAAGAGCCAAAAAAACTCAAAATTTCAGACAACAATATTTTAAGCTTAAAATAGCAAAAAGAAAAGGATAGCAAATGTCAGGACATAGCAAATGGGCTACAACAAAAAGACACAAAGCCGCAGTTGACGCAAAACGCGGCAAAATATTCAGCGCAATCAGCAAGGATTTGACGCTCGCGGCAAAGGCAGGCGGCGGAGACCCCGAAACAAACGCGCGTTTAAGAACCCTGCTCGCCAAGGCGAAAGCGGCGAATATGCCTGCCGACAACGTTGACAGGGCAATCAAAAAGGGTACGGGAGAATTGCCGGGCGTCTCTTACGAAGAAATCGTTTACGAAGGCTACGGTCCGGGCGGCATAGGCTTTATCGTTGAAGTCACAACCGACAACAAAAACAGGTCTGTTGCGGCAGTGCGCTCCACGTTCACAAAACTCGGCGGCAACCTCGCCACATCGGGCGCCCTCAGCTTCAACTTTACCCGCAAGGGCCAGTTCATCATAAACGCGGAAAAAACATCCGAAGACGCTTTGATGGATATCGTTTTGGACGCGGGCGCGGAAGACATCATAAACAATGAAGACCACTTTGAAGTCCTCTGCCCCATTTCCGAATACGACAACGTTTCGGCCGCGCTGGAAAAAGCGGGCATTGAACCCGACGACTCAAACCTCGCATACATCCCCACAAACTTGGTTCCCGTAACGGACGCCGAAACCGCCCAAAAAGTCATCCGTCTTGAAGAGACATTGGACGATTTGGAAGACGTGCAAAACGTCTACGCAAACTACGACATCGACGACTCCCTCTTGGGCTAAAAGTTATGGGCAAGACTCTTTTTGAAAAAGTTTGGCAAAAGCACGCCGTGCGCGAATTGCCCGACGGCTCCACACAGCTCTTCGTGGGCACGCACCTTTTGCATGAGGTGACGAGTCCGCAGGCTTTCGGAATGATGCGCACTTTGGGGCTTAAAGTGAAGTACCCGAACCGTACGTTCGCGACAGTCGACCACATCATCCCGACAGACGACATATCCGAGCCTTACACAGACCCGCGCGGATATGAAATGCTTACGGAACTTCGCAAGAACTGCCTTGAAAACGGCATAACATTCTTCGACGTTCCGACGGGCAAACAGGGCGTAATACATATCGTCCACCCCGAACAAGGCATTATCCATCCCGGGATGACGGTTGCCTGCGGAGACAGCCACACCGCAACTCACGGCGCGTTCGGCGCAATCGCTTTCGGCATCGGAACAAGCCAGGTCAGAAACGTCTTGGCGACGCAAACTCTCGCCTTCAAAAAGCTGAAAGTGCGCCGCATAAACGTAAACGGCAAACTTTCAAGGGGAGTTTATCCCAAAGACGTTGCGCTCCACATTATCCGCAAGCTCGGAGTAAACGGCGGCTTGGGCTACGCATACGAATTTGGCGGAGACGTATTCGACAATATGGACATGGAAGGCAGAATGACTGTCTGCAATATGGCAATCGAAGGCGGCGCGCGCGTCGGATACATCAATCCGGACGAAACCACTTTCAAGTATTTGAAAGGCCGCCCCTACGCTCCGAAAGCGGAAGAATGGGACCGCGCAGTCGAATATTGGAAGACTATCGCAAGCGACGCCGACGCTGTCTATGACGACGTCCAAAATTTCAACGGCGAAGACATAGAGCCTACCGTAACATGGGGCATCAATCCGTCCCAGGCAATCTTCATAGGCGAAAACATACCCGACCCCGAAACCATTGCCGACGAAACGCAGAAAAAAGACGCAAAAGACGCATTGGAATATATGAAGTTCAAGGCGGGAGCTCCCATTGCGGGAACTCCGATAAACGTCGCCTTCATAGGCTCTTGCACAAACGGCAGGCTTTCGGACTTTGAGGAGGCGGCGGCTTTCCTAAAAGGCAAAAAAGTCGCAAAAGGCGTAAGGGCGATAGCGGTTCCCGGTTCCCAAATAGTCGAAAGGATTGCAATCGAAAAAGGCTTGGACAAAGTGTTCAAAGATGCCGGGTTCGAGTGGAGGCACGCGGGATGTTCCATGTGCCTTGCAATGAATCCGGATAAACTCATCGGCGACGAACTTTGCGCCTCGACATCAAACCGCAACTTCAAAGGCAGGCAGGGAAGCCCGACGGGCAGAACAATGCTTATGAGCCCCGTAATGGCGGCGGCAGCCGCAGTGGCGGGAAAAGTCGTGGATTGCAGATAG
>JAGBWO010000249.1 GCA_017629765.1 Opitutales bacterium
GCTTATCCTTTACCGAGAGGCTTGAAGCGTTTGTGGAGGTTTGCCCTCTTGGTGTGAGAGAATAGGTTACAACTCCCGATGCGCTTGCCCCCGCGTCGTTTATGTGTATGCTTAAAAATAAGTCCGCATTTACTTTGTTTGCTTTTGCGGGGCGTTCGGGAAGCTCCAAAAATACATCTTTATAGCGCGTAAGGGATACTTTGAAGCCCATTTTGCGAAGGTATGCGGCCACCCTCGATGAAATGTCGAGGGTCAAGTTTTTTTCAAAAATGCCGAAAGTCTTGCTGATTGCGCCCTTGTCCTTGCCTCCGTGCCCGGGGTCTATCATTATGTGGCGCAGCGGAGGGGGAACGTTTGAGACTTTCGGAAAAACAATGGGGGTAATTGTCTTTTCTATATCGCGCGAAGAAACATAAAGTTGTCCGCCCATTTCAACTACGGGGTCTCCCAGCCACACTTTTACGCCGTTTAGGTCCATATCGCGCCTATGGACGTCGAAAGTCATAGAGAAATTGGAGCTGTAAATGCGTTGGCGCTTTTTGGGAATGATTGTTTTGTATTTCATCCCGAACCTCCTTGCGATTTTTGAAACGGGGATGTAATAAACACCCTTTACGTCGATTGCCGCAAGCTCCGCCGCCGCTCCCCAAAAGAGCGCGCCAAGACCGAGTGTCTTTAAAAAGCGTCTGCGCGAGCAGTTTTGGAAATACGCGCCCGTTCCGTTCGGGATTTTATTTGCGAAGCCGTTATAAATCTTGTTTTTGATTGATTTTAACAGGCTTGCAAATAGGTTTTTCGGCGCATATTCCATCGTTAGAAGCCTCCGAATTTTATTCGGAGTCAGACGCAGAATCGTCCTCTTCGGGGACGTCTTCGTCTTCGCCCGAATATTTCAGCTTGCGCTGGTTTTGCGCGACGGGAGACATTGTAACGCCTATGTTTCTGCCCATAAGCTTGGGTTCGGAGTCGGCATGGCCCATATGGCTTAGGTCTGCAATTGCGCGTTTTACAATGTCAAATGCTATGTTTTTAAACTCCATTTCGCGTCCGCGAAGCATCATTGTGATTTTCAGCTTGTTGCCTGAAAACAGAAAGCGTTCGGCGTTTCGCATTTTTGTTTCGTAGTCGTGCCTGTCGATATGCGGGCGCAGTTTCACTTCTTTTACTTTTGCGGTGGAAGTTTTGTTTGACTTCTGCTTTTTCGCTTCTTCGTACAGATACTTTCCGTAGTCTAAAATTCTGCAAACCGGCGGTTCGGCGTTTGGCGAAACTTCTATCAAGTCAAGCTTGTTTTTTCGGGCCAACGCCAACGCTTCCGCAGTTGGCATGACTCCGACTTGCGTTCCGTCGGGGCCGATTACACGGACGCGGGGAACTCTTATTCTTTCGTTTCTGCGCGGTCCGTAGTTCTTTGCGAATTTATTGTTTTTTTGGTGCGGGTTTGGTCTGCCGCTTGGGTATTGGTTTGCCATTAATGTTTATTTGATATTTCTTTATTCGTTTAAATAGCTTTAATTAAAAATTTCAACAACTTTTTAACGGTATATGTCAAAAAATCTTAAAAAAAGCATTGCAAGATTTCCATATGCCGGGGATTACTTTGCCGCCCCCCAGCGTTTTGTGAACGGGTAAAATATTACAAGCGCCTTGCCGACAACCGCTTTTTCAGGCACAAAACCCCAGTAGCGGCTGTCCCAACTGTTTTCCGAATTGTCGCCCATCGCATAGTAGCTGTTTTTCGGAACTTTTACAGTTTTGCCGTCTTCAAGCATTCCAAAGGGCTTGTAGCCGCAGTAGCCGTTTATCATTTGCGCGTTTTCGTTGAATGCTTCGGAGCCTTTTGCTGGGCTGCCGTTTACCATCAGGGTTGAGCCTTCTATTTTAAGGGAGTCTCCGCCGACGCCGACAAGCCGCTTGATGTAGTATTTGTCGTCGGGCACGCCTCCGTTTTTGGCGGTTATGCCTTCGCACATTCCCGTTTTAAATACAATCGGCTCTCCTACTTTCGGCTTTCTGAAATTGTAGGTAATGCGGTCCACAAACAGCATGTCTCCCCCCAGTATGTCGAAGTTCAGAATGCGTTCGCCCGCCTTTTTTTCGCCGAGGCTCAAGTATAGCTCTCCGTCGCTGTTTACGATTTTTGCGCGGGTTGATATGGCGTTTACGTATTCTCCCGCGCTTTCGTTTTTGGTCATGAAGGGATAGGCCTTTTGAATTACGCCGTCCAAAGAGAAGTCTGCGGGGACTGCCAGCTCTTCCGTCAAATTTCCGATTTTAAACGTATAGACTTTTTCGCGCGAGGGCAGCACGCCGAGCCATCTTGAAGGGCGTATTTCGCTGTGGAAAATTCCGCCGTTTGCCTCCATTTGCGACGGATGGTTTATGCGTATGAAGACTTCTCCGCTTTTCTTTGCGTTTAATTCGTAATTGGAGGCTTTTTTTGTTATTAAATTCCATGCTTTTTCCCTGAAAGACGGGGCTTTCTGCCCTTCGGCATATACATGGGAAGTCATTCCGTAAAAAGACGGATACATTGAGTTTGTGGGAATTTGGAATGGCTGGAAGAAAAAGGAGCGCAAGCTTAGCGCAAGTATGCCCGCCACGAATACGACGTCGACATTGTCCGCCCAAAAGCCGAGCGGATAAATCGTGCCGCCGCATTTTTTCATTTGGCTTTCGAGTTCTTGGCGCGCTTCTTTAAAGCGCGGAAGCATTGTTTTGCCGTCGTCAAAAAGGTTTTCGACTTCCTCGATTAGGGCATGCAGCTTTTGCGCATTTTCGCTCCCGATTACGTCGCGCCTGTAATTATAGACGTTGTATGCGGCCGAAATCAGCTCTTTTATGCTTTTGTCTTTTCTTGAAAACGGGAACATATTTTTACTTGTTTGATTTTAAGACGTCGATAAACGCCTCTTGCGGAATTGAAACCTTGCCGATTTGCTTCATGCGTTTCTTGCCCTCCTTCTGCTTTTCAAGGAGCTTCTTTTTTCGCGTGATGTCGCCGCCGTAGCATTTCGAGGTCACGTCTTTTCGGAATGAGCCGAGCGTTTCGCGGGCGACGATTTTGCCGCCTATTGCCGCCTGTATTGCGACTTTAAACATTTGGCGGGGGAGAATGTCTTTTAGCTTTTCGCACATCATTCTGCCTTTCGCTTCGGCTTTGTCGCGGTGCACGATTGAGGAAAAGGCGTCAATTTGCTCTCCGTTTACCAAAATGTCGAGGCGCACCAAGTCGGAGGCTTCGTAGCCGTTCATTTCGTAGTCCAAGCTCCCGTAGCCGCGCGTGATGCTTTTTAGGCGGTCGTTGAAATCTATCAAAATTTCGTTTAGCGGCAGGTCGGCGGTTATCATGACGCGGGTAGGGTCGATGTTTTCGGTGCGTTCGCAAAAACCGCGCGTTTCGGCGATAAGGGCGAGCATATCGCCTATGGATTCGCTTGGAATGTGTATGTGAGCCTTGATTTTCGGCTCGTAGATTTTCTCTATTACGGAAGGGTCGGGCAGGCGCACGGGGTTGTCGATTTCTATGTTGCCCCCGTCGGTTGTGGTGAGCTTGTAGACGACGCTCGGGTATGTTGAAATGATGTCCAAATCGTATTCGCGTCTAAGCCTTTCCTGTATGATTTCCATATGCAAAAGGCCGAGAAATCCGCATCTGAAGCCGAAGCCGAGCGCGACCGAGTTTTCCGGCTGGTAAATCAATGCGGCGTCGTTTAATTGAAGCTTTGAAAGGGAGGTCTTTAATTTTCCGTAGTCGGCGGTGTCGATTGGGTAGATGCCGGCAAAGACCATAGGCTTGACTTCCTTGTACCCCGGCAGCATTTCTTGGGCGGGATTTTCAGAAAGGGTTATGGTATCGCCGATTTTGATTTCCGTAACGTCTTTTATGTTTGTTACGATGTATCCCGTGCAGCCGGCCGTAAGCTCTTTTTCGACAACCATATTGGGCTTGAATCTCCCTACTTCCTTGACTGCCGTGCGCGCGCCGTTTGACATCATTTGGATATCGGAACCCGCCTTTATCGAGCCCGAGAAAATTCTGACGTAGCATATTACGCCCTTATAGCTGTCGAAAACGCAGTCGAAAATCAAAGCCCGCGTTTGCGGATAGTCGGCAAGGCGCGGGGAGGGTATTTTCTTAACAACGGCGTCCAAAATGTCTTTTATGCCGATGCCGGATTTTCCGCTTGCCAAAATAGCGTCGTCAGCGGGGATTGCAAGGACGTCCTCCACTTGTTGGAGACATTTTTCCGGATGCGCGCTCGGCAAGTCCACCTTGTTAATAACGGGGATTATGGCGAGGTTCTGGTTCATCGCAAGATTTGCATTTGCGACTGTCTGGGCTTCGACGCCCTGCGCCGCGTCAACCAATAAAAGCGCGCCTTCGCAAGCGGCGAGAGACCTTGAAACTTCGTAGGAAAAGTCAACATGGCCGGGAGTGTCGATTAGGTTTAAAAGGTACTCTTTCCCCTCGAAAACATAGTTCATGGAAACGGGATGGCTTTTGATTGTGA
>JAGBWO010000250.1 GCA_017629765.1 Opitutales bacterium
AAAAAATTTTTCTTGCAAAAGAGAAAAGCATTCGTATCGTATATAAGCTTTAAATCGAGCTACGTCCCTATCGTCTAGCCCGGTTAGGACATAAGATTTTCATTCTTACGACCGGGGTTCGAATCCCCGTGGGGACGCCAGTTCGGAAAGCCTGCAAACAAGAGCGTTTGCGGGCTTTTTTGTATTCCTACGGGATGAGAACCCTTGGGTTCGACGCCGAAGGTGGCGCGAAGCGACAGCCTGAGACGGTGGCTTTTTGCATTCGCAAAAAGAGCCGAGCATAGCGAGTGCCGAGACGGCGCGGATTTTGCAAAGCAAAACCAAGCCGCGAGCACAATCCCCGTGGGGACGCCAGCTTGAAAAATTACCGCAGGAAACTGCGGGTTTTTTTATGTTTGGCGGAGATGGCATAAATTGCATTTGCAATTTACCCAAAGGGCAAGCGTCAGCGCAGTGCAATCCCTCCAAACGCCAGTTCGGAAAGCCTGCAAACTCTTTTGTTTGCGGGTTTTTTTTGTGTTTGGCAGGGATAGCATAAATTGCATTTGCAATTTACCCAAAGGGCAAGCGAAGCGCAGTGCAATCCCTCCAAACGCCAGTTCGGAAAAAGCCGCAGGAAACTGCTGATGCTTATTATGAGGGCTGGAAAACGTTAAAAAGCGTTAAGAGGCGTTAAAATAAAAGAATTAAATTTGCGGAAATCCATTCCCGTGAAAATTCTTGATTATTGATTTTTTTCTTGAAATCGCGAAAAAAAAGCATTGAATTTTATTTTTAATTTTAATCGTTTTAATGACGGTTTAACGCCGCCGAAGTAGCTCAGTTGGTAGAGCAACGCATTCGTAATGCGTGGGTCGTGAGTTCGAGTCTCATCTTCGGCTTTGGCTTTTGAAGCCCGCTTAAGATTTCTTTTGCGGGCTTATTTTTGCAGAATGTGTCAAAATTGATTTTTTTACGCTTTTGGAAAAATAATTTCCGCGCCTTTTTGAAACCACAAATTGTCTTGAACTTTATTTACAAACCTTTTGAATTTAAAAGGAAAACTAAACTTTGTTTTATCGATTGCAAAAAGGCTGTTTATAATGCCTCCCAACGAGAAAAACACCGCGAAAAAATCAAAGCCTTTCCCCAAAAATGACTATCCCAATTGTATTTTGTTTTGACAAACGAATAATATTAGGCGCATCGGTCGCAATTAAAAGCCTTGTCGAATGCGCAAAGCCCGACACAATATACGATATCAGGATTTTTCATTCCGACATTCCCGAAAAAACGCAAAACGCATTGCGGCAATTGGTTTTCGGCGCGCGCCATAAGATGAAAGTCCATTTTATCGACGAAGGCCTGTTTGCCGAAGCCCCATGCAATTCCGGCTCATGGAAAAGAAACGTTTACTACCGCCTCTTAACGCCGGAAATCCTGACGGAGTACGACAAGGCAATTTATTCGGACGTGGACGTTCTTTTCAAAAAAGATTTGCAGGAGGTTTTTTCCGAGTATATTGAAAATTTTGAAATTGCCGCCCCCGCGACCTGCACGACCCAAAGCATAAAAGAATACAATCCCAAACGCTATTTTGAGGAGAATAAAAACGACAAAAATTACATTTCCTCGTTCATACTGTTTAACAACAAGAGAATGAGGGAGGAAAAAACCGTGCGGAAATTCTTTGAAACCATCGACAAATTCAAAAACCGATTGGTTTACTTTGACATGGACGCGTTAAATCTGACCTGCACCAAGATAAAACCGCTTCCGCTCAATTATACCGTATTTGAATCGCTCCTTGAATATACGGACCCGACAAAAATCGGGGAATACAACGTCCTAAAATCCCTTTACTCCGTTGAAGAATTAAAACAAACGGCGCAAAACCCCGTCATAATACATTATGCGGGCGCGCTCGGAAAACCCTGGCAGCGAAAATGGATTCCAGAATACTACAAGGAGTACATTGACAAGCTTCCCAAAAATCTCGTAAGACACACGTTTAGGGATTTAAGAAAAAAATATTTCGGGAAAAACAAGTTCCCCGAACAGCGCTTTGACGTTGCCCTCGTAAACTTTTTCCATTCGCAAAACCACGGGGCATGCCTTACGGCTTATGCCTTGCAGGAATTGATAAAAGGTTTAGGCTATTCCGTGGCGTTCGTAAACGAATTTGACGCGAGAAAAAAATACAAACTAAGCTTCGGAACATTGTTTGCGAACCGCTATCTAAGGAGAGCCCCCAAGTTTAACAGCCTAAAAAGAGCGGGCGAAATTGCCGACATTTTCATTTCAGGCTCCGATCAGGTTTTCCGCCCCGAATACTTGAAAAAATCAAAAAACAGAAACCTGTTTCTCTTAAATTTCGCCTCCAAAGGCGCAAAAAAGGCCGCATTCAGCGCAAGCTTCGGCATCGGGGAAGAGGAGATAAAAAAGTCAAAAAAATCCATTGTAAAAGAAATTAAAAATTCGCTTGGAACTTTTGATTATGTATCGACAAGGGAGCTGTCGGGAACGGATATTTGCAAAAATATTTTCAACATATTTTCGGAGCAAATAATCGACCCTGTTTTTCTGCTTGATAAAAAGCGTTTCGAGGAGCTTGCCGAAAAATCCGAAAAGGATTTCAAAGGCAAAATCGTCGCCTATCTTTTAAACGAATCGGAGGGCACTGAAAGCCTGCTTCAAGCAATCGGCGAAAAATACAACCTTCCCGTCTGCAAAATGAACAGGTTTGAGAACTCCGTGGAAGACTGGCTGAACGCTTTTGCGCAGGCGGAATGCATAATTACCGACTCTTTTCACGGCGCCTGCTTTCCGCTGATTTTCAACAAAAAGTTCATCGCCGTCGCAAACAAAAAAAGAGGTTCGGCAAGATTCAATTCCCTCGCGAAAATATTTAATTTAGAAGAATGCTTTATCGGCGGCATTCAAGATTTGAAAAACGCAAAATTTGCCGAAATAAACTGGGACCGCATAAACCGGATTATCTCCGAAGAAAAGGCTCGCGGGCTGGAAGCCTTAAAAGAAGTATTAAGATTAAAAAAAAACGATTTCATAACAAATAACTGCACGGGCTGCGGAGCTTGCAGCAACGCCTGCCCGCACGGCGCAATAGCAATGCGCGAAAACTTTGAAGGATTTTTATACCCCCAAGTCGATTCAAAAAAATGCACGAATTGCGGCTTGTGCAAAAAAGTATGCCCCACAAACTCCCCGTCGAAAAACGCAAATTTTGAAAATCCGCAATGCTACGCCGCGATGGCGGACGATTCTGTCAGAATGTCGGGAGCGTCGTCGGGAGGAGCGTCAACGATAATGATGGATTATTTCTTGGAAA
>JAGBWO010000251.1 GCA_017629765.1 Opitutales bacterium
GCGGCAAGGCCTCCTTTTTCTTGGGGGAGGCTTCGGCGTCTTTCATCTGCTCGAAAATCTTCGAAGTAAGCTTGGCGTTAAAGGCGTGCCCCGGGCGGATTGCGATTATATGCGCCTTCAAGCGCACTCCAAGAAGCGAAATATCGCCCAAAATGTCCAAAATCTTGTGGCGCACGAATTCGTCCTGATAGCGCAAAGGCTCTTTTGAAAGTACTTTGTCGCCTTTTATGACGATTGCCGAATCCAGGCTTCCGCCCTGTATTTTTCCCATTTTAAGAAGAGCTTCAATGTCTTCGTAAACGGTGAAGGTGCGGGCGGGCGCAATGCCGCTTGCATAGGTTTCGGCGTCGATGTCAAGCGAAAGGTGCTGCGTGTGGATGCCGCGGTCGTCGGCGGATGTGCAGGTGATTTTCAACCCGTCGTAAGGGAGCGCTATTATAGAGCGGTTGCCTTCGCTTATTGAAAGGGGCGATTTTAATTCGTAATACTTTCTTTCGGCGTCCTGCTCGACCGGCTCCGCCTGCAAAATCAAATTGACGAACAATTTTGAAGAGCCGTCCAGAATCGGAGGCTCCGCCGCGTTCATTTCAACATAAACATTGTCGATATCCATGCTCCAAAGGGCGGACATTACATGCTCTATGGTATGAAGCTTCACATGCCCCTGCGCTATGCTCGTGTTGCGGACAAGGTCGTCGACCAATTCTATCGACGGCTTGATTTCGGGCTTGCCGTAAATGTCCGTGCGCCTAAAAACTATGCCTGTGTTTGCGGGCGCGGGTTTTAGCGTGAGCGTTACATTGGCGGCAGTGTGCAATGACGTGCCGCTTATGCTTGCTTCCCTTAAAATAGTTCTCTGTTTCATTATTAAAAATTTAAATTAAAGCGTATAAATTCATTTCGTAAAGCTTTTTATGTCCGATATATTTATAAAAAGTCGATTTTTTCATGCGACAATATTTCACCCTGCGGGTAAAAATGGCGCATTAATGAAAAACGCGCGTTTTTAAAAAATTTAACCATCAAACTGGTTATTAGCAATTTAAGACAGTGGCACAAAAAGTGCTTAACATAAAAATCATATGAACAGCGAAAAACTTACGGAAAAAACAATAGAAGCGATAAACGCCGCGCGCAATCTCGCGCAGTTGAACGCAAACAGCGAGCTCAACTGCATACACTTGCTTTCGGCTCTCGTTTCGCAAAAAGACGGCGTCGTTGGCGCGCTTTTGGACAAAACCTACGGATTGAAATCCTCAATCGAAATGGGGCTTTCAAGGCTCGTTAAAGCCCTGCCCTCCGTAAAGGGGGCAAGCGGAGAAGTTTATCTGAGCCCGTCGGTCTCTTCCGCCATGGCGCGCGCGGAAGCCATTGCAAATTCGATGAAAGACGAATTTATTTCGACCGAGCATCTTTATCTTGCGATTTTGGAAAAGCCCGAACCTTCCGAACTCGCCAATCTTTTAAAAGCCAACCAGATTTCCTATGGCGGCGCGCTAAATCAAATCAAGGAAATGCGCGGCACAAGCCGCGTCACAAGCAAAACGCCCGAAGCCACTTACGAAGTATTGGAAAAGTACGGCTCCGACTTGGTGCAGCTCGCAAAAGACGGCAAGCTTGACCCTGTAATCGGCAGGGATGACGAAATCCGCCGCGTCGTGCGCATTCTTTCAAGAAAGACCAAAAACAATCCCGTTCTAATCGGCGAACCTGGTGTAGGCAAAACCGCGATTGCGGAAGGGCTTGCCCAGAGAATCGTGCGCCAGGACGTTCCCGAAAATTTGAGGGACAAGACGATTTTCGCGCTCGATATGGGCTCGCTTATCGCGGGCGCGAAATACAGGGGCGAATTTGAGGAAAGACTGAAAGCCGTCTTAAACAAGATAAAGGAAAGCAACGGAAAAATAATTCTTTTCATCGACGAGCTTCACACAATAGTGGGCGCGGGCAAAACCGAAGGGTCTTTGGACGCTTCAAATATGTTAAAGCCTATGCTCGCAAGGGGCGAACTGCGCTGCATCGGCGCAACCACTTTGGACGAATACCGCCAGTACATCGAAAAAGACGCGGCGTTGGAGCGCAGGTTCCAAAGCGTTTTCGTGCCGGAGCCGAGCGTCGAAACCACTATTGCCATTTTGCGCGGGATAAAAGAAAGGCTCGAAACCTACCATGGCGTCCAAATTCTCGACAAGGCTTTGGTTGAAGC
>JAGBWO010000252.1 GCA_017629765.1 Opitutales bacterium
AAGATTTTTCCGCTTTCAAATATGAAAAACGCGTGGGGGGAAAAGCTCGAAGTGGTTTCGGGGGAGCATTTCCCCCTGTCGCTTTTCCATCACGGGATTGAAAAGCTGTTTGCCGACGCGCAGGAGGTCGGAAAAAGTTTTGAAAAATCTTTCGCCCGATACGACAAGACGGCTCTCGTGCAAAAGCGCATAGCTTCCCGCCTGGCCCAGCTCACGTTAAAGCGCGTAAATCCGCGCGAAGTGAAAAGGGTTTTGGAAATAGGCGCGGGAACGGGATTTTTGACCGAAATTTTGGCGGCGGAAATCAAAAACGCGCATTGGTTTTTGAACGATTTGAGCGAGCGCAGTTTCGACTATGTCGGCAGAATTTTCGAAACGCCGCCCACGTTTATCGCGGGAGATGCGCAAATACAGGAGTTGCCTTCCGATATCGATTTGATTGTATCTTCGTCATGCTTTCAGTGGTTCGATTCGCTCGGAGATTTTATTGAAAAGCTTGCGCGAAGCTCGTCAAAAAATTCGATTATGGCATTCTCTACGTTTTTGCCCGACAATTTCAGGGAAATCCGCGCCTTAACGGGCAAGGGGCTGAATTATGTGGGCATTGTCGGGATAGAGGCGATGTTAAAGCGCGCGGGTTTCGAGCTTTTGTGCGCTGAGGCTGAAACCGTAAAGCTTGAGTTTGAAAAGCCAGTCGATGTCTTGAAGCATTTGCGCGACACGGGAGTTACCGGCACTTTTTCCGAATTTTGGACGCCCTCAAAAATGAAGATTTTTTCGAGGCAGTATTTGGATTTCTTTCCGTCGGAAAAAGGCGTTGCCCTGACTTACCGCCCCGCGTATTTCATATCAAAATTTATCGGGAAAAAGGAAGGCTGAAAATGTCGGTTTACTTTGTGAGCGGAATAGACACTTCTTGCGGGAAGACTTTTGCAACGGGAGTTTTGGCCCGGCGCGAACTTGAAAAGGGGAAGCGCGTCATAACGCAGAAATTCGTGCAGACGGGCTGCGAAGGGATTTCGGAAGACATTGAAGCGCACCGCAAAGCGATGGGTTTGGGGCTTTTCCCCGAAGACAAAGACGGCACGACATGCCCTTATGTGTTCAAATTTCCGGCTTCTGCCCACTTGGCGTCGAGAATGGAAAACGTGGAAATCGACGTCGGCAAAATATCGGCTTCGACAAAAATCCTCGCTGAAAAATTCGACACGGTTTTTATCGAGGGCGCGGGCGGGCTTATGGTTCCCGTCAGCGAAAATTTTTTGACGATTGACTATGTCGTGAAGGAAAACTTGCCGCTTATTTTGGTTTGCAGCGCGAAGCTGGGGTCGATAAACCATTCGCTTTTGAGCCTCGAAGTTTGCAAAAAAAGGGGCGTAAACGTCGCAAAAGTTGTCTATAACAACTATCCCGAAGAGGATGCGCGGATTTCTGCGGAAACTTGCGCGTACTTAAAAAGGCATGTCGCGAAGAATTTTCCGAATTGCGAATTTTTGGAAATATGAAAGAGCCTCATCCGCTAAAACCTTTTTTGCCGCGCGGCGCAAAGCTTTTGATGCTCGGCTCGTTCCCCCCGAAAATTGAAAAGTGGTCGATGGATTTTTATTATCCGAACTGGCAGAACGATATGTGGCGGATTTTCGGGCTTGTATTTTTCGGCGACAAAAATTTTTTTGCGGACGAAAATCTAAAAAAATACAGGGAGGCTGAAATTAGGAGTTTTTTGGAATGCATGGGCATTGCGGTCGCCGACAGCGCAAAGGCGGTGCTTCGCAAAAAGGGAAACGCGAGCGACGCCCATTTGGAAGTCTTGGAAACATTTGACTTTTTGTCGGCATTGAAATCTATGCCCGAATGTTTGGCGGTTGCGGCGACGGGGCAGAAGTCTCTCGAAACCGTTTTTAAAACAATTCCTCCGTCCGATTTGAAAATCGGAGAGAGCGCGGAATTTTCCGCTTTCGGCAAAACTCTCAGGATTTTCAGGATGCCGTCCTCTTCCCGAGCCTATCCGATGAAGCTTGAACGCAAGGCGCAGTTTTACAAGGCGATGTTTTGCGAACTTGGCATATTGTAAAAAAATGCTTGCCCAAATTTTTCGGGTCTTTAAAAATAAGGGAAAAAAGAAAGGATTTTTATTATGCATATGGCGGACGCTTTGGTGTCTCCCGCTGTCGGGGGGGCGATGTTGGCAACAAGCGCGGTTTTAATCGGAATCAGCGCGCGCAAGGTGAGGGAAAATTTCGACAATTCCAAGATACCTCTCATGGGGGTTATGGGCGCGTTTGTCTTTGCCATGCAGATGATAAATTTCACAATTCCCGCAACGGGTTCGAGCGGGCATATAGGCGGGGGCATGATGCTTGCCGCGCTTCTGGGGGCTTATCCCGCCTTTTTGGTAATAAGCGCGGTATTGATAATTCAGGCTTTGTTTTTTGCCGACGGCGGTCTGCTTGCGCTTGGCGCAAACATTTTCAATATGGGCTTTTGGACGTGTTTCATTGCGTACCCCTTGGTTTTCTTGCCGATAGCAAAAGATTTTTCAAGCCGCACAAGAATTGTTTTGGCGTCGGTTTTGTCTTCGATAATAGGGTTGCAGTTCGGCTCTTTCTGCGTGGTTTTGGAGACATTGTGCTCGGGCGTCACGGAGCTTCCGTTTGGCGTTTTCGCGGGGCTTATGCAGCCTATTCATTTTGCCATAGGCGCGGTTGAAGGCGCTCTTACGGCAATGCTGATTTTGTTTTTGAGGGAGGCGCGCCCCGAGCTTTTCAAGGCTGAAAATTCAGGCAGGTCTGTTTCTTTTAAAGCCGTCTGCGGATATTTGGCATTGGCATCATTTGTGATTGCGGGCGCAATATCCCTCTTGGCTTCCGAATATCCCGACGGTTTGGAATGGTCTATCGGGAAAATCATTAAAGACGGGGAGTTGGGCACGGGCGGAAAATTTTACGAAGCGCTTTCCTTGATTCAGGCAAAACTTTCTGTGTTTGCCGATTATGCGGTGCAAGGTTTGGGAGGAACGGCAAGCAGCGTGATTGCGGGGATTGCCGGAGTTTTGATTGTTGCGCTTTTCATTGTTTTGTACGCGAATTTTTTAAAGAAAAGGCATTGTGAAAGATAGCGCGGCGGGCATCGCCTCTTCAATGGCTTCAATGCGGGAGCTGGAAATTTTTTCGGCTTCCGACGCCCGTTTTTCGTCGCTTGGCGCGCCGGTTAAAATATTGGCAAGTTTTGTTTTTATTTTGTGCGTCGTATCCTTCGGGGTCTACGATTTGGGCGTTATGCTGTTTTTCGTTTTTCCCGCCGCCTTGTGGTTTGTTGTGAAGCCTCCCGCAAGAATATTTTTCAACAGGCTTTTGATTGTTTTGCCCTTTGTGGTTTTTACGGGAATTTCAAATTTGATTTTCGACAATTCGGTTGTTGAGCTTCCGTTTGGCTTTCAAACCCGCGGCGGGGCGGTTTCTTTTTTTACGATTTTATGCAAGGCTGTTTTGTGCGTCGGAGCCGCGCTTTTTTTGGTTCTGACAACCCCCATAAACGCTATTGCGGGGGGATTGCGCAGGTTTAAGCTGCCGTGCGTTTTGGTTTTGCAGACGGTGCTTACGCTGCGCTATCTGGAAGTGATGCTCGACGAAGCCCGCCGCATGCATTGCGCCTATTCCCTGCGCGCCCCGAATTTAAGCGGCATAAGGATTTCCGACTGGCATAAAATCGTTGCGCGCCTTTTTTTGAGAAGCCTGGACAGAGCTGAAAATATTTATTCGGCAATGCTTTGCAGGGGATTTTGCGCCCGCAAGACTATGGATTTTTACAAGACCAAAGAAAGTTTTGCAGAAATCGCGGCTCTTTTATGCTTTGTTTTTGCGTGCGTTTTTTTAAGGGCGGCTGGTTGGATTTTTAAGGGGGCGGCATGGTAAAAATAGAAAATTTGAGCGTGGAATACGGCGGCGGAAATTGCGCCTTGAAAGATGTTTCGCTTGAAATAAAAGACGGCGAAAGCGTCGCGCTCTTGGGGGCAAACGGCGCGGGAAAATCCACCCTTTTAAAAACGCTGGCGGGGCTAAACAAAATTTCAAGCGGCTTTGTCGAGATTAGCGGCGTTCGGGTAGAGCGCAAAAATTTGAGGAAAATCAGGTCGGACATCGGCTTTGTCTTTCAAAATTCCGACGACCAGCTTTTCTCTTTGACCGTTGAAGAGGACGTGGTTTTCGGGCTAAGAAACATGGGAATCGATTTCCAAAAATCAAAGGAAATTGCGGGAGAAACTATGGAGAGGCTTAATATATCGCATCTTGCAAACCGCTCTCCGTCGCGCCTTTCGGAAGGCGAAAAAAAGAGGGCGGCAATCGCATGCATTCTTGCGATGAAACCGAAAATTCTGCTTTTCGACGAGCCTACCTCGCAGCTTGACGCGCGTTCGACGAGGCTTTTGTGCGAACTCTTGAAGTCTTTGAATGGGACGAAAATCATCGCTACCCACGACTTGAATGTGGCAAGGAGCGTTTGCGGGAAAGCTGCCGTTTTGGACAATTCAAGGCTTGTGAAATTCGGGGATGCGTCCGAGATTTTGTCGGATGAAAAATTGCTTTTTGACTGTTCTTTATTGTAGATAAATTTATGAAAATATTGCATTACAACTGCGCTGCGGGAATTAGCGGAGACATGAATTTGGCGGCGATGCTCGATTTGGGCGTCGATAAAAACGAGCTTGTGAAAGAATTGCGTAAGCTCAATTTGGACGGCTGGGAAATCCAAGCGTTCAGGGATTCCCGCGGGGGGATATTCGGGACGCGCGTCGAAGTGGTTTGCGAGGATTTGGACGGGCATTCTCATCATCATGAAAAATCTCACCATCACCACGAGGCTTGCCGCCACGAAGAACACTGCGGACACCACCATCACCATCGCCATTATTCAGACATAAAGGCGATGATTGAAAATTCCGGCTTGTCCGAAAACGTGAAAAAAATGTCAATTAACATATTTGAAAAAATCGCGAAGGCGGAGGCGGAAATTCACGGCAGGGAAATAGGCGATGTCTGCTTCCACGAAGTCGGGGCGGTCGACTCCATAATCGACATTGTAGGCGCCGCGGTTTGCGCGGAGCTTTTGGGGGTTGAAAAATTTACTTCCTCGAAAGTGGAACTTGGCGGCGGAACTGTCAGGTGCGCGCACGGCGTTATGCCCGTTCCCGCCCCTGCGACCGCCTTGCTTGCAAGGGATTTCCCGGCCTCGCTCGGCGCGGCGGAGTGCGAATGCACAACGCCTACGGGGGCGGCTATAATTTCCGCGCTGTGCTCCGAATTCGAGCCGAAAATCGAAGGCAGAATTTTGAAGTGCGGAGTTGGCGTCGGGCATAGAAATGTGGGCGGGCTTGCTAACGTTCTGCGCGCAATGCTTATTGAAAGCGGGGAAACTTCCGATGGCAACGAAACCGAAAAGATGTATGAAATTTCCGCAAACATAGACGACATGACGGCGGAGGAAATTTCGTTTCTTGCGGAAAAACTTTTTGAGTCCGGCGCTCTCGACGTCTGGCAGGAAAATATTTTCATGAAGAAAAACCGCTTGGCAGTTAAGGTTTGCGCCCTCGCAAAAGCCGGAGTTTTGCGCCAAGTGAAGGACTGCTTTTTCAAATATTCCTCGACGATAGGGCTGCGCCAATGCGAAGTCTTGCGCGAGTCTTTGAAGCGCGAAACGGCAAAGCTTGAAACTTCGCTTGGCGAGGTCCGCTGCAAGGTTTCCGCGTTTAAAAACTCCCAAAAAAAGAAAATTGAATTTGAAGATTTGAAGAAGCTTGCGAATGAAAAATCAATTTCGATTGCCGAAGTTTTGCAAAAAATAAGAGATGAAATTTCAAGATAAATTGCGCTCTCTTTTAAAAGGGAGGCGCGTTGCGGTCGCGCTTTCGGGCGGAGTTGACAGCTCCGCATTGCTTGCGTTTTGCGCGGATTTTTTAGGGAGCGAAAACTGTTTGGCGCTGACCGCCCATACTCCGTACATGATGGAAAGGGAAACGCATTATGCCGAAAAACTTGCCGCGCGATTTGGCGTAAAATTTTTGAAAGTCGAAATCGGGGCGGATTGCGGCATTCTGAAAAATCCCAAGGACCGATGCTATGTCTGCAAAAAATTTCTCTTTGAAAAGTTGAAGAAAACCGCCGCCGAAAACGGATTTGAAATTCTTGCGGACGGCACAAATTTTGACGACACCAAAGACTACCGCCCCGGAATGAAAGCGCTGTGCGAGTTGGGAATTGCAAGCCCTTTTTTAGAGTGCGGAATTTCAAAAGAGCAAATCCGCTCGCTTGCGAAATCATACAATTTGGAAGTTTCCGAAAAACCGGCCTACGCCTGTCTTTTGACGCGCTTTGAGCACGGCAGGGAAATTTCGGAAGAAATGCTAAGAAGGGTCGATTGCGCGGAAGAATTCCTGCAAGATTTGGGTTTCCCGCAGGTAAGGGTCCGGGTGCATTCAAACTTGGCGCGCATTGAAATCGCGCGGGACAAATTCGGGGAATTTATGCAAAATCGCGCGGAAATTTGCAAGGCGATGTCGGATTTGGGGTTTAAATATGTTTCGCTTGATTTGAACGGATACATACAAGGGGCGATGAATTAAAAAGATTGAAGAAATTTTGGCGGATTTCAAGGCGGGCAAGCTTTCTGAAAGCGACGCGGCAAAACTGATTTCAGACGCGCAGACGATGGATTTGGGGCATACCAAAATCGACCGTTCGCGCAGAGGCAGAACGGGCGTCGGCGAAGTCGTTTACGGCGCGGGCAAAACGCCCCGCCAGATTTTGGAAATAATGGGGGCCATTGTTTCGGAAGGCTCTCCCGTCCTTGCCACGCGCCTAAATGCCGACGCCATGGAGATGTTGAAAGCGGAGTTTCCGCAGGGCAGGGCGAATGAAATTGCGCGCGCCTTTTCGGTTGGTTCGGAAAATCGGGAAAAATCGGGCGGCTTTGTCGCGATAGTTTCGGCGGGGACTTCGGAGATGCCGGTTGCCGAAGAGGCGAAGGCAACCCTTGAATTTTTGGGCGTCAGAGCCGAATGCTTTTATGACTGCGGAGTTGCGGGGCTTCACAGGCTCCTTGAAAAAATCGAAAGGATAAGGCAGGCGGAGGTTGTGATTGCGGTTGCGGGAATGGAGGGGGCGTTGGCAAGCGTTGTCGCGGGGCTTGTGAAAGAGCCCGTAATTGCAGTTCCCACTAGCGTAGGCTACGGCGCAAACTTCGGCGGGCTTGCCGCCCTGCTTTCGATGATGAATTCCTGCGCAAACGGCGTAAGCGTCGTTAATATCGACAACGGTTTCGGCGCGGCTTACAACGCATATTTGATTGCGGGAAAATCCCGTTTGTAAAAAAACGGGGGCAAATCAGGCTTTGCCTTAAAAACTTGCATTTGAAAAAGCGATTTCTCTTATCGGCTTGCGGGTTTTTGCCATGCTTTTTTGGGCGCAAAAAAAACCGCCTTGTCGGCGGCGTTTTTATTTTTTGGATCAGCCGGGACTTGAACCCGGAACCAACGGCTTAAAAGGCTGCTGCTCTACCATTGAGCTACTGATCCGTTAAATAAAGCTTATAAACGTACTATATTGATTTTGTTTTGCAAGAAAAATTTTAAAAATTTTAAAATTATTTTATCAGGCGTTTTATTTTATGGTTCCGGCCGTATAAAAGCGGACCACGCGCTGTGTGATTGCGGTCAACGCCTCTGCGGGAGTTATGTTTATGGTTTTGCAATAGTCTTCTATTGTGATTGTCTGGGAGCGCGTCGAGCCTATGATTATAACTTCGTCCGAAAGGCGTATGTTGGGAAGTGACGAAGCGTCTATTGCCGCCTGGTCCATGGAAACAATTCCGATAATCGGAAGCAGTGTGCCGCGGACTATGACGTTTGCGCGGCTGCCCAGACTTCTGGCAAGCCCGTCCCCGTAGCCTGCTGAAATCAGGGCTATTTTTGAGTCTTTTTTCAGCTTGTAGGTGTGGGAGTAGCCGACGTATGCGTCTTTGGGCAGGTCTTTTATGTGGGCTATCGCCGACTTGAACGAAAGCACTTGCTCGGGTTTGAAGTCTTTTAAAATCGAATTCTTTTCAGGGCGTATCCCGAACAGCACAAGCCCGGCGCGCAGGCTTGGCTGGAATTGGCTTGGCAAGATTTTCGGGTTGAAGATATCGCTGTGGTGGACGTAGATTTTCTTGCCGCAGCTTGCGGTTTTCTCCGCTGCCGTTTTCAAAAAATCGGCGTCGGGAATTTCCATTTCTTCAGGCGATCCCGTTCCCGTTCCCGCAACGCAGAAAGCTTCCAAATTCAAATTTCGGCTGTTTAAAAGAAAGTCCAAAATTTTTTCCGCCTCGTCTTTGTCGGGGATTGAAATTCCGCTCTTTTGCGATGGAAGTTTTAGATGCACGCTTGCGGTTTTTGCGAATTTTTTTGCGGCGGCTTCAAACCTTTTTGCCTCTTCAATGCTCGATATTACGGGGGTTATGTCGTTTAAGATAAACTGTTCTTCCTCGTGCGGAATGGACGCGCTTAAAACTATTACCGGCCAGCCCGCGCCCACTTTTCTGACCCTTACGGCTTCGGAAAGGTTTGTGACGGCGAACGCGTCCGCCCCGCTTATCATAAGCCTTGCCACCGCCGCTTCAAGACCGATGCCGAAGGCGTCGGCTGCGACGAGCGCGATGTAGCTGCGCGATGACGGCAGAAAATTCTTTATTCTGCCGAGATTGCGTTCGAGGGCATACAAGTCGATTTCAATCGACGCCCTCAGCTGTGTGCGCGGGAATTCCATTTTACATATTCGCGTTTTGCAAGAACTGCGGCGTCCAGTATTTCGGAAGGTGCGCAAACATATGCAAAGCTTTCGTTTTGCATTAAAAATTTTGCGATTTCCCTCGCGCCGAAAAATATGCGCTGCAGGTTTTCAAAATTCTTGTCCGCCGACTTGCGCTGCTCGACAAAGTATTTCGGCAGGCTTATGTTTTGTATTTCGGCCGATTCGATTTCTTTTTCGATAATTTTTCCGTCTTTAAAGATGCAGATGTTTGCAAAGTTTTTGCGCGAGGGGCATAGAATGGCAAATTCATTTTGCGAGGTTTTTAGAATTTGAGCATAGACTTTCAGCAAATCCCAAGCGAAGCAGACCGAATTTTTATCGGCCGCGCGGAATGTGGAAAGCGCGGCGGACGCCGCTCGAATGCCCAAAATTGAGCCTACTCCTTGGCAAAAACCGAAAGCCGAAACATCGTTTGCCTTCAAAGATGCGGCGGCAAAGATTTCATTTAAAATTCCGAACATATTTTCAAGCGCGCCGCCTTGCTTTGAGGCGGAATATGTTATTTCCCCGTTTTGGGCAAGGCATGCCGATATGTTGTCGGAAGCTGTGTCGATAAAAACAACATTGCCATTTGATAAAAAATTTTTGCCGAAATTTTCCATAAAAACAAATTGAACATAGCACGAAATTCGGCGTTTGCCATTCTTTTTTTATAAAAGTAGTATATTCCTTTCGATTCATATTCTTGTCTGTTTTGTTAAAATACGGAGAAAGGCATGCCTATAAAAATCATAAGATATTGTTTGTAAAAAAAATAAATATTTCTTGACTTTTGTAAAACCGGTTATAAGTCTTAAATTATTATGAAAAAAATATATGCTATTTTTATATCTATTATTTTAACAATGCCGCTTTTTGCCGCTTGGAATACTTCCACAATGAGCGGTAATTGGTCTGATTCCGGCATTTGGAACCAGGGAACTGTTCCAAGCACTTCCGATAATGGCGTAAATATTGGTAACGGTACCGTTGTAACTATTGACAGCGCGGTTGATCCTGTCGGGTCTATTTTTGTAAAGCCCAATGCTTCTATTGTTTTTATGGAAGGTGCGTCGATGACTTCTTCCGGAATTGCCTTGGATGGAACGGGTACCAATTTGACTTTTTTGGGCGGTAGTTATGTGACATCTTCCCAAATAAACCAACAAAACGGTTACGGAGATTATATTTTTGGTGGAATGGATGAATTTGGCGAATTTAAAGCCGCCGTTGCAAAGAGCATAAACTCAACAAACCGCTTGCAGATGATGTCGGGAACAACCGCAACCTACAATGTTGCTGTTTCAAATTTGATTACCCAAAAAAGCTCAGGTTTGGACGATAACGCAATTTTTTACACAACGGGCGAAATTCAACAGATGCAGGGCGAATTTGTTTTGGATTTTTCAAACATACTGCTTCAAGACTTATTTGATGCCGGTATTGAAGACGGAACGTATTATGTTGCTTTGGTTTCGTTTGGCGTTACCTACAAAACTCTTGGCGGTTCTGAATTTGCGCCGACTTTGTCTGACAATAGCGTATTCGGAGATTTTGTTTCATTTGAAGGCTTTGAATGGGCAAACGATTCAAAAAATAACAACACTTTGTATGCAGTGTTGAATATTAATCCTACTGTTCCGGAGCCTTCGACATACGCGGCAATATTCGGAGCATTGGCATTGGCTTTCGTAGCTTACAAAAGACGCAAGTAATTTTTTTCATAAAGCAAAAAAGCTTCGTTAAAAAACGAAGCTTTTTTTGTGTCACTTAGGTAAAATTTGCGAAAGGGCTTTTGTGACGCCGCCTTCGTTGTGGGAGTAGGTTTGAAATCGTGCAAGTTTTTTTATTCTTTCCAGCGCGTTTGCCATGGCGTAGCTGTATCGGGCGCGCTTTAAAAGCTCGATGTCGTTTAGATAGTCGCCAAACGCGGCGGTTTGCTCGACGCTTACCCCGAGCTTGTCTTGTATTAGTTTCAGGGCGTAGCCTTTGTCGGCAAGCTTGTGGGTGATATCCATCCATTTAAGCCCCGAAATTTTTACCTGAAAATCTCCCTGCAATTTTTCAAAATGGGGAAATGCGTTCGTTTCGGGGTTTATTAAGTCGCAAATCGTGAATTTATAGAAAATGTCGTCGTCGACTTGCGATATGTCTTTTACGGGCTTCAAGTAGCCCGAATAGCTCGAAAGGCGCGCAAGAAAAACAGGGTCGGGGTTTTCGATATACGCGAAATTTTTGCCCGAAAGCACTATGTAGGCGCCGTCGATTTTCCGTGCGATTTCCAAAAAGTGGCGCACTTCGTCTTTTGAAAGCTCCAAAGACAGAAGTTCTTTGTCCGCCTTTGTCACATAGGCTCCGTTTTCGGCGGCGAAGAAAATTTCATCGGCAATGCCCTTGAATTTTATTTTCATGTTGTGGATTTGCCTGCCGCTTGCCGCCACAAAAGCCACGCCGTGCCTTTTCATTCTATCGAAAATTTCAAAGAAGTCGGGGGGAAGCTCCGCCTTTGAATTTAGCAGAGTTCCGTCCATGTCGCTTGCTACAAGTCTGATGTCGGGCAAATCCATAAAATAAAAACTTTCTTTGATTTGCCCATTCTTGTCAAGCGCGCGATATTTTGATTTTTGGGGCAGCGTTGAATATGCCCCGTAAAAATAATTAAACGGAGTTGAAATTTGACGAATAGTAATTTGAAATGATTTTGCGGAAATTTGAATTATTTTGGCATAAAAATATAAAAATGTTTAAATAAAAGGAAATGGAATGAATATAAAAGATATGTTTAGCCTCGACAAACTGGTTCTTGCAAGCGTTCTGCTTTGGATTTACAGAGTTTTTCTCTGTATCGCGATTATAGGCGGAGCAATAAGCGGTTTGGGTCTGATATTCAACGGAGAGTTCCTTAACGGCTTGCTTACGATAATAATCGGCATTCCGGTAGGCGTATTGTTTGTGAGAATTTGGGTGGAAATCATATATTTGATAGTGGCAATCCACGAAAAATTGAGGGAAATCAGAGATATTCTGAAAAATTCCGACTGCGTAAAATCAGAATAGGCAAAACAAAATCCTGTCTTTCGGGCGAACGGGCAAATTCTCGTTCGCCTTTTTTGTCCGGAAATTATTGAAGTTAAATGAGGTTTCATCAATATGTTAAAATATCTGATTTTCCGCAAAAAAAGACCGGATTTCCGCGAAAAATGCTTGTAAAAATCCAAGCGATATACAGCATTTCTCTAATTATGGCAAAAAACTACCAATACCATTTTATCCCTAACACCCACCTCGACAGAGAGTGGACTCTTGACTTTGAACATACGCGCAAAATGACTGTGGACTTCATTGACGACCTCTTGGTCATAATGAAGAAAATCCCCGAATATACATTTCTGCTTGATTCCCAAGCCGTTCCGCTTGAAGACTATTTGGAAATCCGCCCCGAAAAGCGCGCGGAGCTTAAAAAGCACATTTCGGCGGGGCGCATAAACGCCGGACCTTGGTACAGCGCCCTTGATATGAACACCATCACGGGCGAATCCGTTGTAAGAAATATGCTTTACGGGCACTTGACAGTCGAGGAATTCGGCGAGCCGATGAAAGTGGGCTATACTCCGTTCGGCTGGGGGCAGGTAAGCCAGCTTCCGCAGATTTACAAGGGTTTCGGCATAGATGTAGCGATGTTCTACCGCGGCATCACCCGCGACCAGGCTCCGCGCTCCGAATTTACATGGCGCGGCGCGGACGGTTCGGAGCTTTTGGTTTCGCGCTTCGGCATGGGCGCGCGCTACAACTTCTATTTCGGCGTATGGCGCAAGGCGCTTTATAAGACGCAAAACCACCGCCTGCACCGCCGCTTCTTCTGGCATGAAGACTCGTCTCCGTTCAAGCTTTGCGACGAATCGAACCGCTACAACCACGGCTATGTTTTCCCGAACGATTGGAAGATGGATAAAGATGCCGCCGAAGACGCTTTCAAAAAGCTTGTCGAAGAGGAAAAGACCCACTTCGGCACGCCGCACATTGCGCTCATGCACGGCATGGATACTTCCACTCCCGACTTGCGAGAAGCGGAAATTTTAGAGCAGTGCAAGGATATCGCAAAGAAGGACGGCAATGTATTCTACTCCTCTTTGGCGCGCTATGCAAAAGACCTGAAAAAGGCGGTAAAGGGCGAAAAACTCCCCGTAATCGAAGGGGAAGTCCGCCACTTGCAGATGAATAAGTACGGCTTTAACTACATCGCAAACGACATCATTTCAGCCCGCACAAGGCAGAAGCTTCTGCTTGCGCAGACAGAAAATGCGCTTGTAAAAAAAGCGGAGCCTTTCGGGCTTATGGCTTGGTTAAACGGAGCGCAGTGGCTTGAGCCTTTCTACAACCTCTCTTGGCGCCAGTATTTGAAATGCCACGCCCACGACACAATCGGCGGCTGCGGCATAGATAGAATTGAACAGGACGCGACTTACCGCCTGCGCGATTCCATTTCGATTTCCGACATGATTGCAAGCGAATCGCTCTACGCCTTGCAGGCTAAAATCGATACGTCATCTCTCGACAAAAACGCGGTTATTCTTACTGTGTTTAATCCGCTTCCGTTTGAAAGGTCGGAAGTTGTTTCGGCGTTTGTGGATGTCGCCCGCGAAATTGAAGGCAAGGGCTTTGCGATGGAAGATTTCGAGGGCAATTCCGTCGAATTTGGCATTGCGCCGACAAACTATTACGGCAAAGTTTTCCGCGACCACGCCGACTTGGCGTTGATGAGCTATGCAGATGAATACGAATTGAATTTCTTTGCCGAAAAAGTTCCAGCGTATGGCTATAAGACTTTCCTTTTAAAGCGCGTAAAAGACGCTCAAAAGGCGAAATCCGCAAAGGGCTTTGAGCTTGAAAACGAATTCTTGAAAGCCAAAGTCAATTCCGACGGCACAATCACCGTTCTTGACAAGGCTTCCAAACAGGCTTACGAAAACCTAAACAGCTTTGAAGACGGCGGAGAAATGGGGCATTCTTGGAGCCACGTTTCGCCGATAAACGACTTGATTGTCTCTTCAAAAGGCGTGAAAGCAAAGTTAAGCCGCGTCTCTTCGGGTGCGGTTTCAAATACAATCAGAGCCGAGTTTACCCTGAAAATCCCCTCCGACACTCCACGTTCTTCCGACTACATGGATTGGCGCCAATCGACAAGGCTCGCGAAAAATTTGGTTCCGACTGTGTTTGTCGTGGAATACACTTTGAAGGCAGGGGCAAAGAATGTCGAAGTCAAGGTTGAATTTGAAAACAAATGCCGCAACCACCGCTTGCGCGCGGTTTTCGATTCGGGCGTAAAGTCTGAAAACAACTTTGCCGAATCTGTTTTCGACGTTGCGGTGCGCCGCCATATTCGCGACAAGAAAAATCCGTATGTCGAATTCCCGGAGCTCACATTCCCGATGGCTCGTTTTTCGGGGCTTAGAGACGCCAAAAGAGGCTTCGCCGTCTTGGGCGGGGGCTTGCACGAATACGAAACTTTTGCGGACGGAAAGTATGCGCTTACAATCACCCGCGCGTATGAAAACAAAATCTGCACTTCGGGCGATTTCGACTTGGAATACAAGCCCGGCGACCTCTCGCAGGGAATCGGACAGCACTCCTACAAATACGCCCTCTGTTTCGGAGATTTTGGCGAAGATTACGAATTGCTGTTCAAGCAGGCTGACGAATTTTCCGCTCCGCTTTTGGCGGCGGAAACAAAGTCGAGAAAAGGCGGCAAACTTCCGCTTTCGGCTTCGTTTATGTCGGTTGAAGGCGATGCAATTCAGCTTTCCGCCGCAAAGAAGGCTGCAAGGTCTAATTCGATTTCGGTGCGCCTTTTCAATCCGTCAGGCAAGGCTAAGAAATGCGTCGTAAAATTTGCAAAGCCCGTGAAAGAGGCAAAACTTTGCAATTTGAACGAAGAAGGCGCAAAACGCGCAAAGATTGCAAACGGCGCCGTGGCTGTCGAGCTTGGTCCCAAGAAAATCCAAACAATATTGATTAATTTAAAATAATGAAAACAAGAATCATCAACGGCAAAAAATGCGAACTTAAAGGCGGACGGCTTTACATCGACGGCGTCTGGACTTTTATGAAGACGGGCAAACCCCTTCGAGACTACGGCAACAAGGAGCAAATCGAGGAGCTGATTTCGCACTTGCCGATTTTGGCGAAAAAGGGCTATACGAATTTGGCGTTGAACTGCTACTGGCACCACTTCGACTTTGTGGGCGACGGCACAATCTCTGCCGACATCGAACCTTTGCGCAGGCTTATTGACGCAATAAACGCAAACGGAATGTTCGCTTCTTTGTCAGTGGAAACCTACGGCGTTGGCGGCGGAACTTTGCCTGCGGGATTTTGGAAAGCCTATCCGAACGCGGTTGCGGTTGACAGCAACGGCGAAAAGGCAAGCGACACCGAGTACGCATACGCTTCCGTTGTCCCGTCTTTGTACGACGAAGACTATTTGAGATGCTCGCGCAATTTCATACGCAACCTTTCAAAAGCCTTGTCCGACAAGGATTTCTTGTACTGCGAAACGACTGTCGAACCCCAGTATATGGGCTCGCGCTATCTCGACTACTCCGATGCCGCAAAGAAAGCATATGAAGCTTGGTGCGATAAAAACTGCAAGTTCGCCCCGAAGTTTCCCGAAACTTTCCCCGCTCCCGAAGAATTTGTAAACGATGTTTCTTGGAACGTATTCCGCGCCCATTGGCTTGCCGACTGGGTGAATAACGACGCTCGCGCCTACCGCGAAGGTTTCGGAGAAAAGCCCGTCTGGATTGCTTCCGACTATCTCGACGCAAACGAAAAAACAATGTGCGCGCGCATGGGAAGCCCGATGAATTTCCTCTTGAACCTCGTCGAACCCGACATTTTGCAGGTCAACTGGACATGGCATTTCGACGACCGCCATCCGAATGCAAAGGCGTACGCAAGAGTCCGCGAAGTCATGAACGCAACCAAGCGCGATTGGGTTATAACGGAGCATATGACTATTAACGGCACAGACTATTTCCCGCACGAAATGGAAGCTCTTTTGCGAAATACGATAGAAAATTCCACAAATTTTGGCTGGGAATTTGTCGATGTTGCCGTTGACAATGTTGATCCCTCACAGGAAGGCGTAGTGATAGCGGGGTCGTTTAAGCCGCTCAACTTTTCGGTTTACAATAACGACTGGTCTCCGAAACCCTCAATGGCAATCGTTGACGACCGCTGGGACGAATGGATGTCAATCATCAAGAATAAATAACCATTTTTTGCAAAGAGTCCGCAAGTCAGGATTTTTTATGCCAAACGGCGCAAGACTTTTCCCCTGCGCCGTTTTTTGTTTTAGGTTTTTCAAAATTATTTCTTTATTGAATTTGCCGGCAAAATAAAAGCAAAGGCGCAGACCGCATGATGCGGACTGCGCCTCGTTTTATTGACTATAAGAAGAAATTTATAAAAGGGAATAAAGGTAGATGAAGTAGAGGGTTGCCGCCGTTCCCATAAGCATAATAAGGGAAATGTTAAGCCCCATTTTGTAAGAGCCGTTGTTTTCGCTTTCGGAAGCGTCTCCTGCCGCGAAATTGAGCTTGTAAAATCTGAAACACAGGAATGCGAATATCAAAACCAACGCAGTCGAAACCAAAAAGCCCTGCGAGAATACCACTTCCACAAAGAAGTCCCAAAATTCGCCTTGCGCGTATAAGTTCAAGATAATTTTCCTCTTTTAGAAAGAGCCTTCGGGCATAAAGCCCGAAGGCCCCATATCCTATTTTATACCTATAAAAAAATTACTTTCTTCTTCTGTACGCCGCAAACGCAAGGGCAAGCGCGCCAAATATCGCCGCGTAAGTCGAGGATTCGGGAACGAGTGTAATTATGCCCGAATCCGAAATCGAAACGTCAAATAAAATGCCAGATTCTTTGTCTAAAACCGTCAAATTTTCCGAAGTCAGCAAATTTTCTATCGAATTCCCTGCGAGGGTTATAGTCTCGAAATATTCGTTTAATTGTTTGTCTTGCAAAGTTGAAATATCGTCAATGACTAATTCAAAGGACGTATTTTCAAGGGAAATTCCGTTTGCCAAAGAAACATTTGCGCCCGCTATTGATGTTTAATTTTCCGCTTACGGTTGTTTGGGAGTCTTTTAGAAGCAGACTCGAGTTTCCTTCCCGTAAATTTATTGAAGTTGCATTTATTGTGGAATTGTAAAATTCCATAGAAGCTCCTGTTTGTCCGGCTCCCCCAAAAATTGAAATACTGCCGGCATTTACTTGGTTGTTTCCAAGAAACACAAGAGAAGAGTTCGTACCGTAAGCGTTCAAATAGTCGGCGGTTACCGAAACATTGTTTTCAACCCTGACAACAATATTTCCCCTTGTTGACGACATATTTCCCCCGCTTTTTGGATAGTCGACGACAATCCAGCTATCACTTATGTCGGAAGGAACGGAAGTGCTTTCATTGTATTCTATTCTCGCCGATGCAAGCGAAACCAAAGTTAAAGTTGAAGCAAAAAATATAATAGATTTTTTTGAAAACATATTATCTATCCTTTTTAATATTATTTAAGCGGGAGCAAATATGCGTATTGTCAATACGGTTGTCAAATTCTGTATCTCGTTGTTTTTCCGAATTTTACAAATAAAAAGGCTCTTTGAAATGGAGCCTTTTTTGCGCAGACGCGCTTTCTTCCTGTTTTTCTAACTCATTAACCCGTGCGGACGCTGAACGAAAAGCATATACAAACTCTCAATCTTTTCTTTTTCATTATTTATTTTTTGTAAATTTATAAAAAAAGCTTGTAAAAAAGTTTTTTTAGGATAGATATTTATACAAATTGAAAAAAATTTTTCTTGAAAATCATGAATATTAAAAGAATTACAATACCCCTGATATTATTTGCGGCGGCTTCAAGTGCTTTTGCAGCCACATATCTTAGAGACGTTATAATACCTGAAGCCGATTGGAATGGTGAAGATGCTTGGCTTGATGCCACAACTTTAGACTCTATCATTACTCCTCCGACTTCGTCCGACAACGTAAGAGTTTGGTTCGGTATAACCAATATAACAGAAACTGCTGTTGCCAACAATATTTCAATGCAGGCTGGCGAAGATAAAACAGGCGAGATCCCAACATTGAATGTTTCTGCAAATCTAACTCTTGCGGACTCTTTCTACCTCGAAAACGGAGACTTGAATATTAGTGCGGGAACTACAACCATAAATGGTGGTACAAACGATTTCGGCATGAATAGCGGCACTCTTACTTTGTCGGGAACTTCCGAAACAAAGGCAAATAAATTTAATTTTGGCGACAATGGCGTGGCAAACTCCGGTGCAATAACAGTAAACGTTTCAGATTCCGCAAAAATGACGGCAACAACCCTTGCAAACGGCTTTGGCTTCGGCGTTAACGCAAGAACGCAAGACGTAGTTGTAAACGTTTCCGACAACGCCGCTTTGACAGGCCGCTTAAAAGTAGGCATTGGCGACAACGACAAGAAATATACATATTCCGCCGCCGCCACTGTAAATATTTCGGGCAATGCAACTGTCAGCACCGACTATATCAACCTTTACAGAAACGCAACTTTGAACGTTTCGGGCGAAGCGGTGGTTACGGCTTCCGCCGACGCGCGCTTGGGCGATATGAACCATTTGAATTCGGCAAGCTCCGCCACGCAGGCAAGTGTAACATTTTCCGATTCTTCGCGCTTAAATGTCAACGGCGGCGGCTCCAACGGCGTGATGATTTTTAACGGCGCAACCGTTACATTTGAAGACAATTCCGTTCTAAACGTCAACAGAAACGTATGGGTGGGCAAAACATGGCAGGATGTATTTTCGTCTGGTCATCTTATCTTGAAGGACAATGTGCAAACTTACAGCGGCGCAAACTTGGTTCTTTTGGGCGAAAATTCCACAGTCGAGCTTTACGGCTCTGGTATAAAGCCTCTGGGCACCAATGCTTACAACTTTAAGAATTTGGGTGCGTCTGCATACAGGGAACAAATGGGTGGTACAATAAAATATATTGCCGATGCTGACGGCATTTCGCAACTTAAAGTAGATATTATTGTGCCTATTGATGTAGACAGCGAAACGGGCTATAATATCCTTTTGGACTTCACAAATTTTGTGCTTGAAGGGGGCGAAACCAAGCAAATGGCAATCATATCCTCTAATTCAAGTGCTAATGTTATTAACGCTTACGACCTATACCAAGACGATTTAATTACCGTTGTTATGGCTAATGAAGCCGACTATTATTCGATTTACGCCGACGGCAAAACCCTTTACATCGACTATACGAGTGCGATTATCCCAGAACCTTCCACTTATGCGGTTTTGTTTGGAGCAATCGCTCTTGCTTTTGTGGGATATAGAAGGCGTAAGTAATATAGAAGCATTACTAAAAAAAAGGAAAGGCAAAAACCTTTCCTTTTTTTGTGCTATAATCTCGTTTAATTTTAGAGCTTTATGTGTACCCACTGCAAACAGTTTAATTAAAATTATACTGCGGGCAGCCGCTCTAATTTAAAAAAACTTGATACGTTGTGTACTTCCTGTGTGGGGAAGATTGATGCTTGTTTTTGCGGGGAAGATGGGTAGGTTGTGTATGGTAAAAAGTGCGGAGGATGCCTGATGCTCTTGTGCTTTTCGAATGGGGGGTGCTGTACAAGAGTACTGCCCCCTGAGCAAAACCGGACATGGAGGGCGAGGAATAAAAAAGCAAACTTCTATTACGGATGCAGCGAAGCTGCTCTATTATAAAAACTATTTTTCTAAAATAGTTTGCTCTTTAATTCCGGTTTTCACCGCTTTCGCGCAGAAAAGAGTTTAAAAATATGTTTGTAGGGGGCGCACAGAAACAAACAAGAAGTCGTGAAGAGCGAGGACAGCAAAAAAGCCTGCGCGGGAGTGTATCAAAACATACTCGACCAAGCAGGCTTTTTTGATCCCGGAGCTATTTGCGGCTTCTTGTTTGTTTATGCCGCCTCCGTCCCTATCTGGGAATCGTTAAGGTTTGCCCCGGTTTAAGCGATTGCGGCGTCGATAGCTTGTCGCGGTTGGCGTTATAGATTTCTTTCCACTTTGAGGGAGTTCCGTACGCCTTGCGGCTTATGCTGCTTAAAGTGTCGCCTACTTGCACGGTGTATGAGGAATCCGCCGCCGCGTTTTGCGCAGACGCGCTTTCTTCGCGAATTGTGAGGGTGGAGCCGCTTGCGCCGGCGCGCGTTTCAACTGTCTCGCGTATTTTGATGCGCGAGTTTTCAAGGCTTGCGATTTTTGCGTTGGCGGCGGCAAGCTCCTGTTTTAGCTTCAAATTTTCCTCCCGAATTTTACGCATGGTGTTTTCCATTTCTATGGTTTCGGAAGATATGTCGTAGGGGTTCCCCGGGGCGGAGGCAAGAATTTGCTTTTGCGCCGTGTCTATGCATTGGCGCACTCTGCGGGATTGCTCCGATTTATTGTCGGGCTTCAACTCCAGATATTTTCGGAAGTGGTGGATAGCCTCAATCGGGTCTTTTATGCTGTTTAAATATATCAGGCCCAAATCGAGATGCGATTCGGGGGCGTCGCGACGTTTTTCGGTGACTTTGGTGAACGCCGCCAATGCCTCCATGAAATTGCCCTTTTTGAGTTCCTCTTTGCCTCTCACAAAATGCGATTCGTCTTCTTCGCGCACGACCTGCGCATTGTTTCCATCGCATCCGCCCGCAAACAGAACATAAGACGCCGCAAGCGCGACAAGGGCGGAGAGCGCAATGGTTCTGCGCAAATCCGACCC
>JAGBWO010000028.1 GCA_017629765.1 Opitutales bacterium
CCCGCGCTATTTGCGGAAAAATGTCTTCATAGCAGATTATCGGCGAAATTCTGCGGACAACCCCCTTTACGTCGCAATCGAAAACGACGCTTTTTTGCCCCGCAGTCATTCCGCCCACCGGAATAACCGCCTCTTTTAGGAAGAAGCACCATGACGGCAAATATTCTCCGAAGGGGACAAGCTTTTGTTTGGCGTAAAAATTCCCGTCCAAGCCGTTTTTTTCGGAAACATAAAACGCGGCGTTGTATGACGACACTCTGCCGCCATCGTTAAAATACGCGCCGTTTCCCATTATTATGGGCGCGCCCACTTCTTTTGAAACGTTTTCGCACCACTCTTTTATGCCCTTTGTGCCGATGACCGGCCACATCGGAGGAGTCGCCGATTCGCTCCAAGCAACGAGGTCTACATCCGCGTTTTTCAGGGAAAGAGTTAGCTTTTTAAGAACATCCAAATTGCCCTGCGCAAGCGCCAAGTCCCAATTCAAAATTCCCGCAAAATCCGTTTGGACCATTCCGACTCTGAACATCTTTTCGGCGTTTTGCGATTTCGGCATATTTGAAATGTACACAAACAAGCTCGCCATAACCAAAGCGCAGCCTATGTAAAATTCGGGGGAAATTTTGCCGAAGCGGTTTTTTGCGATTTCTCCGCCCGCCAATTTCGCCTTGTGCCAAGCCCAAATCCTGCATCCGTACATTCCAAGCGAAAGCCCGAAGAATATCAAAACAAACGAAACCATATACGCGCCGCCTATCGACGCGGGCTGGATTATCGCGGGTCTTTGCCACTGGCTGTGCGCGAGCAACAACCACGGAAAACCTGTAAACAAGAAAGACCTGACCCATTCGAGCGCGACCCAAAAACCCGCCAAAAACAAGAGCTTTGAAATTCTTTTGGCAAAGCTTTCGGACGGATTCGGAACAAATTTCTTCAACGCCAAAAGCCACACCCAAAAAAACAGCGCGACTATTGCCGACAGCCCCATGAGAAACAAATATCCCGACGGCGGATACACGAACCTAAGCCACGCCAAAAGCAAAATCCACGAAGCCCATGCGCCCGCAAAAGCCGCTGTTTTCCATAACTTATCAGACAACTTCCACGAATGCGCCGCCCATAACAGGAAAGCGGAAAAGACATACGCCCCTTCCGCCGCGCAAAACGGCTCAAAAGAAATTGCGTAAAGCGCAAATCCGAAAAACAAAAGCAATATCGGAAAAATCTTTCTTGGCATATTCAAAAAAGAGGCGCGTTTTTTCGCGCCCCCATGCAAAATATTAAAACTCCTTGATGCGCCAACCCTCGTTGCGAATCAAGTTTTCGGCCTTCTTGAATTTCAGCGTTTGGGTTTCCGCCCCTTTGCAAATCGTAACCATTTCATTGCGGCCTATGCGCGGCATTTCATCGGGCGCGATTTTTACGTCGGGCAATGTGATGTCGTCCTTCTTTCTTGCGGGCTCCTCAACGCCTTTTGAATGGATTGCGAGAACTTCCCCGTTCGCCCTTGCTATGATTTCCTGCAAGGCTTCAAGGCTCGATGCGCTTCGGAAAATGCCGAGACACAAATCGTTTCTGATTTTTGAAAGCAGGCGTTCGAAATATTTGTACGCTTCGCTCTTATATTCGTTCAAGGGGTCTTTCTGCCCGTATGAACGCAAGCCGACGCTCTTTCGCAAGTCTTCCATTTCCGTAAGGTGGTCCTGCCAGTTTTTGTCGAAAGAGCGCATCAAGACGTAGCGTTCAATCAGCTTTAACGTTTCGGGATTTTCCACTTCCTCGCGGATTTTATACAAAGACTTTACCTTGTTTAATATAGCATCAAGCATCTGGCGGTCGTCAAAGCCTTTCAGCTCGCCGGCGGAAAGCGCAATCGGAAAGCGGCTCGTAACCCAGCTGCAAAGAGACTCCACTTCCGCAGTGTTGTCGCTGTCTTTTCCGGAATAGAAAGAGGCTATGCGCTCTTCTATTTCCTCTTCGATAAGCTCGAAAACGATTTTGCGCGGCTCGTCAGAAGTAATGGTGTCGTTTCTAAGCCCGTAAATTACCTCGCGCTGCTTGTTCAAAACGTCGTCATATTGCAAAAGACGCTTGCGGATTGAATAGTTCTGCCCTTCGACCGTCTTTTGCGCGCGCTCTATTGAGCGGTTTATTATGGGGTGTTCCAAAGGCTCGCCTTCCTTGAATGTCTTGTCGAGAATTTTAGCCATCGGAGAACCCGCGAAAAGGCGCATCAAGTCGTCTTCAAGAGATATCAAAAATTTCGATGCTCCGTTGTCGCCCTGACGTGCGCACCTGCCTCGCAACTGGCGGTCAATAC
>JAGBWO010000253.1 GCA_017629765.1 Opitutales bacterium
ACTATGTCTGCGCGAAAGACCTTTGGAAAATTGAGGGAAATCATACCCCTTCCCAACGTTATTGAAAATCAGGTAAAGTCGTCTGCCGATTTTCTGCAAAAAGACGTGCCGCCCTCAAAGAGGCAAATGGTGGGTCTGCATGCTGTATTCAGCGAAGTTTTTCCGATAGAAAGCTACGACGGCAAGACAAAACTCGAATATGTCGAGTATAGAATTTCAGGTCCGGACAAAACCGAAGTGGAGACCATAAAGGAAAGCTCCACTTATGCCGTAAAACTTTATGTAAAATTGCGCCTCACCGAAGGCGACAATGCTCCGAGCGACGCCGAAATTTATATGGGCGAGCTAAATATGATGACAACCCGCGGCAGCTTCATCGTAAACGGCGCAGAACGCGTGATTGTAAGCCAGTTGCACCGCAGCCCCGGCATTTGCTTCGAAGAAACAATGCACACTTCGGTCAAGACTCTTTATTCTTTCCGTTTGATTCCCGACAGAGGCACATGGATTGAAGTGCAGTTCGACCAAAACGACTTGCTGTACGTTTATATCGACCGCCGCCGCCGCCGCCGCAAGTTCCTTATCACAACTTTGTTGCGCGCATTGGGTCATTCGAGCGACCAGGAGCTTATGAAGCTCTTTTACGAAGTCGAAGATATGAGCGTAAAGCGCGCTCTCGGTCTTGAAACCATTTCAAATTACGTTCTCGCTGAACCCGTTACCGACCCCGAGAAGGGCAAGGTTTTGTTGAAGCAGTATGAAACGCTCACAAAGACGGCGGTACAAGAATTCAAGAACGCGAAAATCGAAGAATTTAAGGTAATCGACACAACCGTCGATGAAGGCGCAATTGTTCGCGCAATGAAAAAAGACCCCGCCCGCAACAAGGACGACGCCTTGAAGATTATATACAAGCAGCTGCGTCCGGGCGAACCCGTGAACTTGCAGAGCGCAATTTCTTTGTTGCGCCGCACGATGCAGGATCCGAAGCGCTATGACTTGGGCAAGGTAGGTCGTTTCAAGATTAACCAAAAGCTCGGTTTAAAAACTCCGATTGACCACCGCGTGGTGACTTCGGAAGACATTGTTGAAGGCACAAAGTATCTTTGCCGCTTGAAGAGGGGCGAGGGCGTAATCGACGATATCGACAATTTGTCGAGCCGCCGCGTAAGAACTGTCGGCGAGCTTTTGGCGAACCAGTGCCGCATCGGCTTGGCGCGCATGGAAAAGATTATCCGCGAAAGAATGAATCTTGCCGAACAGCAGTCGGGCGAATCTACTACAAACCTTTCAAAGCTCGTAAACGCAAAGGCGATGACAACCGTCATCCGCGACTTCTTTGCGCGCAACCAGCTTTCGCAGTTTATGGACCAAATCAATCCGCTTTCAGAGCTTACCCACAAGCGCCGTTTGTCCGCATTGGGTCAGGGCGGTTTGAGCCGCGAACGCGCGGGTTTTGAAGTCCGAGACGTCCATCCTTCCCACTACGGCAGAATTTGCCCGATTGAAACTCCGGAAGGTCCGAACATCGGTCTTATCAACTCTCTTTCATCTTATGCCAGAATCAACGAATTCGGCTTTATCGAAACTCCGTATAGAAAAGTTGTAGACGGCAAGGTTACCGACAAAATCGAATACCTTTCCGCCGACGCCGAAGAAGGCAAAATTGTTGCGCAGGCAAACAGCGAAATCAAGGACGGCAAGCTTGTCGGCAGAGTTTCCGTTCGCCAAGACGACGAAGTTTTTGAAGCGGATCCCGCGCAAGTCGAATATATGGACGTAAGCCCCAAGCAGCTTGTTTCTGTTGCGGCGGGTCTTATCCCGTTCTTGGAACACGACGACGCCAACCGCGCATTGATGGGTTCAAACATGCAACGCCAAGGCGTTCCGCTTTTGACAACTCAGGCTCCGCTCGTAGGAACCGGCATCGAAGGCAGGGTTGCGCGCGACTCCAAGACAGTTTTGGTTGCCGACGGCAATGGCGTTGTCGCAAGCGTTGACGCTATGCACATTGTCATCACTCCCGACGGCAAATTGCCGAAGAAATCCGAAGGCAAGTACAAGAACGACCCCGAAAAAGGAATTTACGTTTACGAGCTTCGCAAGTTTATGCGTTCCAATGCGGCAACTTGCTTCAATCAAAAGCCCGTAGTCAAGAAGGGTCAGAAAATCAAGGCGGGCGACATTTTGGCTGACGGCGCGGCGACTGAAGACGGCGAGCTTGCGCTCGGCAAAAACGTTCTTGTCGCGTTTATGCCTTGGAACGGATACAACTTTGAAGACGCGATTTTGCTATCCGAAAAGCTGATTAAAAACGACGTATTCACTTCAATACATGTTGAAGAATTTGAAGTGACTGCCCGCGACACGAAGCTCGGGCCCGAAGAAATCACGGTCGATATTCCCAATGTGGGCGAAGAAGCCTTGAAGAACCTCGACCGCAACGGCGTAATCCGCGTAGGCGCGGAAGTGAAGCCCGGCGACATCTTGGTTGGCAAAATCACCCCCAAGAGCGAAACGGAATTGGCTCCCGAAGAAAAGCTCTTGCGCGCTATTTTCGGCGAAAAGGCTGCCGACGTCAAGGATACCTCTTTGGTTGTCCCCTCCGGAACTCAGGGCATCGTGATGGACGTCAAGGTTTCGACAAAAATTGACGGCGAAGACGAAAAGATGAGCGAAAGCGACCAAAACCGCCAAATTCGCAAAATCAAGGAAGAGTACCGCGAACAGACCGACAAGTTGAAGGATGAGCTTACCGAAGCCCTTTCAAATGTTCTCTTGGGCGAAAAAATTCCCTTGGATGTTCGCAATTCCGCAACGGGCGAAGTCATAATCCCCGCAAACCGCAAAATCACAAAAACTCTTTTGCGCCGCTTGTCCGCAATTTCAAAGAATATCGACATCGATCCTTCGCCGGTTCGCATAAAGATTATGGAAATAATCGAAGCGCACCAGCGCAAGTTCGACGAAGTCGAAAAGGAATGCAAGCATCAGGAAGACGCAGTGCGCAGCGGCTCGACTTCGGAACAGAACGTAATTAAAAACGTTAAGGTTTACATCGCTGCAAAGCGCAAGATTCAAGTCGGCGACAAAATGGCCGGTCGTCACGGCAATAAGGGTGTTGTATCCCGCATCGTTCCTGAAGAGGATATGCCGTACTTGGAAGACGGAACTCCGGTTGAAATCTGTCTAAATCCGCTCGGCGTTCCTTCCCGAATGAATGTCGGCCAGGTTTTGGAAACGCACTTGGGTTGGGCTTGCAAAAAGCTCGGCTTTAAAATCGCAACACCGATTTTCGACGGCATTAGCGAAGAGCGCATACGCGGCTATTTGAAAGACGCAAACCTGCCCGAAAGCGGCAAATGCCGACTCTTGGACGGCTTGACAGGCGAATTCTTCGACCAGGATATCGTTGTGGGCTACATTTACATGATGAAGCTGAACCACTTGGTTGCCGACAAAATCCACGCCCGCGCGGTTGGTCCGTACTCTCTTATCACGCAGCAGCCTTTGGGCGGCAAGGCGCAGTACGGCGGCCAGCGTTTCGGCGAAATGGAAGTTTGGGCTCTCGAAGCTTACGGCGCGGCTTACACATTGCAGGAACTCTTGACTGTAAAGAGCGACGACGTTCAGGGCAGAACCAAGATTTACGAAAATCTCGTTAAGGGCGACAACTCTTTGCAGGCGGGCACTCCGCAGTCTTTCAACGTTTTGATGAAGGAAATGCAGGGCTTGTGCCTCGACATCAAACCGCGCTCGCGCGACGACGAAGAATAATTGAAGGAGCTGATTTTTATGGAAGAAAATTTGCAGGAAAACACACAGCCGGTTGAAAATTCCACGGCTCAAATGCGCGAAGTAATGGGCATGACCAAAGACGCGGGTTTCGATTGCGTGTCAATCGGTCTTGCCTCTCCCGACACAATCAGATCGTGGTCGAGGGGCGAAGTTAAAAATCCCGAAACAATCAATTACAGAACTTTCAAGCCCGAACCGGGCGGCTTGTTCTGCCAGAGGATTTTCGGCCCTATCCGCGACTACGAATGCGCTTGCGGCAAATACAAACGCATACGCTACAAGGACCAGGTCTGCGAAAGGTGCGGTGTTGAAGTCACAACAAGCCGCGTCCGCCGCGAAAGAATGGGGCATATCGAGCTTGCCGTTCCCGTTGCGCACATTTGGTTTTTGAAGAGCATGCCGAGCCGTCTCGGTTTGGTTTTAGACATGACCGCAAAGGCTCTCGAAAGCGTCATTTATTACGAAAAATACGTCGTCATCGACCCGAAGAACACTTCGCTTGAATACATGCAGTTCTTGTCGGACGAAGAGTACCAAAAGGAAATCGACGCAGGATCTGAATTTGAAGCCAAGATGGGCGCGGAAGCAATCCGCGATTTGCTCAAAAATATGAATCTCGAAAAGCTCGCAGTCGAGCTTGAAGAGCAGATGAAGGCGACGCGCTCAAAGCAGATTAAAAAGAAGCTTGCAAAGCGTTTGAAGCTCATTCAGGGCTTTATCGAAAGCG
>JAGBWO010000254.1 GCA_017629765.1 Opitutales bacterium
TCTCGCGCGAACAATACGGCAAAGTCGAGCGCGCATTCTTGAAAACCCCGCACTTTGAAACCGAAGTCGGCGGAAAGCGCGTCAAAATAGAAGGTCTTGTCGAAATCGGGGCGACATTCGCGGCTGACGGAAACGTCTTAATGAGTATACCCACTTTCGATTCTATATGGCATACGCCCAAATGCGTCGTAAACGTCGGGGTTGTAAAACTAAAAGACGGGGCCGACGCCAAAGAGGAAGCCGAAAAACTGAAAAAAATCCTGCCAAGCGACGTTTCTGTAATGACAAAACAGCAGTTTATAGAAAAAGAGCGCGACTATTGGGACAAGCGCACGCCAATCGGCTTTGTAATTTCGGCTTCAATGGCGGTTGCTATTTTTGTAGGCGCAATCATAGTCTATCAAATTCTATATACCGACGTCACCGACCACCTGCCCGAATACGCAACCTTGAAGGCGATAGGCTTTGACGACAAATTCTTTATAAGCGTCATTTTCCAGGAATCGCTTATACTCTCGGTTCTCGGCTTTATACCCGGAAGCGCAATAGCAGCCCTGCTCTACTACGCGACGCGCGAAATCGCAAATATGCCCACCTACCTGACTTTCACAAACCTCTCGATAGTGTTTCTTCTAACCGTTTTTATGTGCGCTTCGGCGGGGCTTTTGGCAACAAGAAAACTGCGCGCGGCAAACCCCGCGGATATCTTTTAAAATGAAAATAATGGCTGCTCTTTCGGGCGGAGTTGACTCCGCCGTGGCTGCCCTGCTTTTAAAACAGCAGGGCTACGATGTATGCGGCGCGTACATGAAAACATGGATGAACGAAGACGCGTCAAGCTTTGCGGGCGACTGCCCGTGGCATCAGGACATAATCGACGCGGAGGCCTGCGCAAAAAAAATCGGCATTGATTTTGAAGTAGTCGATTTCATAAAGGAATACCGCGAACAAATCGTGGAATATATGGTCGACGGCTACAAGCGCGGAATTACGCCCAACCCCGATGTTATGTGCAACCGCAGAATGAAGTTCGGCAAATTTCTCGACTTCGCAAAATCTCGCGGCTGCGATGTTGTCGCAACGGGGCATTACTGCGCTTCAACGGAAAATTTTGACGGCACAAAAGACCTGCTAATGGGCGCCGACCCAAGCAAAGACCAGTCATACTTCCTCGCAATGATTACCCAAGCCCAGCTGCAATCGGCAAGCTTTCCGATAGGCTCTCTTTTAAAAAGCGAAGTGAGGGAAATCGCAAAAATGAACGGACTGCCAAACTGCGACAAAAAAGACAGCCAGGGAATATGCTTCTTGGGCAAAATCAAAATACAAGATTTTTTGCGGGAATTCATAGAAGAAAAACCCGGCGACATAATAAACGCCGAAGGAAAAACAGTCGGAAGACACAAAGGGCTTTTCAACTACACAATCGGACAGCGCAAGGGAATAGGAGTTCCGTCAAATACCGACAACAAAAATTACGTCGTTGTCGCAAAAGATTTTGAAAACAACGCGCTTCGCATAGACTTTGATTCCCCGACCCAGCCCGACTTGTGGAAAACGGAAGTCGAAGTTGAAAACATAAACTGGATAAACAAGGAGCTTGCGGAAGAAACGGAAATCGAAACGCGCGTAAGATACCGCGACGGTCTTGTGAAAAGCAAATTCACGCCCCTTTCGGACGGGACTGCAAGAGTGGAATTTTCCGAACCGCAAAGGGCAATCGCAAGCGGGCAAATCCTCGCGCTTTACAGCGGCAACACCCTCCTCGGCGGCGCAGTTTATAAGTAGACTATTTTCCGCTTTTAGTGCGATTGCAGTTTAAGGAAAATTAATCCGCTACAGCTCAAAGTCTTTGGGGGCGATAAGGACGACGAATTCGCCTTTGGTGTTCGATTTTGAAAGCTCCTCTTTTACCTGCGCGACAGTTCCCGTAAAAAATCTTTCGTGCAGTTTCGTGATTTCCTTTGCGACGCAAATTATGCGATCGCTTCCCAGCACTTCGAGGGCGTCGTCCACGAATTTTTCAATGCGGTGTGTCGATTCGTAAAAGCATAGAGTATAGTCGAAATCCTTGTATTTCTCGAAAAACGCCTTGCGCGCCGCGCTTTTTGCGGGCAGAAATCCGGCAAACAAAAATCCGTTTGTGGGAAGTCCCGATGCCGCAAGCGCGGCAGTGAATGCGGAAGCCCCCGGAACGGGGACTATGTCAATTCCCTCTTTTCTGCAAAGGCGCACAATCCTAAAACCGGGATCGGATATGCACGGCATTCCGGCGTCTGAAATCAATGCGACTTTATCTCCGGATTTCTATCTCTCGAGAAGTTCGGGGGCGACTCTTTGCTCGCGGCTGTCTTCGTAAACGACCATTTTTTTTTCAATTCCGAACTTTTTAAGAATGGTAGAGGCGTTGCGCGTGTCTTCGCAGGCCAATAAATCGCAGCCTCTCAAAGCTTCGGCTGCGCGCTCGGAAATGTCGCCCAAATTGCCGATTGGGGTCGCGACCAAATACAGTTTACCTTCGCTCATAATTCTTTAACAGGGTTGAATTTTCGAGTTTTTGTTTTCAAAATTTCTTTTACAAAAGCGAATTTTTCATCGTCAATCGCCCCCTGCTCTGATAAATCCAAAAGCGGCGTTATGACAAAATCGCGCTCCCGCCAGCGCGGATGCGGAATTTCGAGGCGCGGCGTCCGAATTTGCAAGCCTTCAAAAAAAACGATGTCGACATCGAGCGTGCGCGGCGCGTTTTTAAATGTGCGGACTCTGCCGAATTTTTCCTCGATTTCATTGCACTTTTCAAGGAGGGTTTCGGGCGAAATTTCCGCCTGGCAAAAAATCGCCATGTTGAAAAAATCTCCCTGATTTTCATAGCCGACAGGCGGAGTTTCGTATATTTTTGAAAGCATTTTGACTTCGCAAAATTCGCCGATGGATGCGACGGCTTCTTTTAAAGTGCGCCCCCTTTCGCCCAAATTAGAGCCCAATGCCAAAACAAAACAAGCCACTATGCGTAATCCTCGCGCTTGCGTTTTATCTTTATGGAAATTTCGTCCAAAACGTTTTCGAGATTGCGCTTGACGACCTTGACTTCGATTTTCTTTGCGACGGAAAATCTGAAGAAAATCCTTTCGGCTATTTTGTCCGCAAGCTTTTCGATAAGCCTTACGCTCTCTCCCATAATGACGCCCTCGGCGATTGCGATTGCCGCGGGGTAGTCGACAGTGTCTTCCAAAGCGTCTGTCTTTGCGGCCTTGCGGGCGTCAAGATGGATTTTCATAGTAATCCAAAATTCGCACGGATATTCCAATTCGTGCGCGAAACAGCCGTGTTTTCCCTTTAATTTAATGTTTTTTAAAATCAGTTTGTCCATAAAATTACCATTTGTTTTGCCGATTAAGCCCGCCGATTCCCTTTGCGAAAAGCTTGTGCTTTTCAACTTCGTGCGTTCTGAAAATATCCGCCGACTCCCGCGCCATCGAGTAGCAGTTGAAAGCGAGCGTGCCGTCTTCAAAATGCTCCCCGAAAACTTTTTTCACCGACCTTTTGCGCGAAAGCCCCAAGAGCAGCGGGAATCCGAATTTGCGAAGCGCGCCGTAGTTTTTCAACAGCTCCAAATTCTGATCCAATGTTTTTGCAAACCCGAAGCCGCCGTCCAAAATTATATTTTTGTAAGGCACTCCGCAGGCGCGGGCGTTTTCCAGAATTTTTTCAAAGTCGGCAAAAATTTCATCGCGCAGATTTTGAATTGCGGGCGCGTAATCGGGGCGGTTGTGCATTAAAATTATCGGGCATGAATAGTCGCTTGCAACGTCGCAGGTGGAAAACCTTTCGCCGCCGAAATACGCGCCCCACATTCCGCCCCAGACGTCGTTTATTATGTTTGCGCCAAGCTCCAAAGCCCTCTTGGCGACTTCACCCTTGTAAGTGTCGACGGAAATTTTGATTTCCGGAAACGATTTTCTGATTTGCCTAAGCGGCTCTTCAAGCCTTGAAAGCTCCTCTTGCGCGGTAATTTCAACCGCATCGGGACGGGTCGATTCCGCACCGATATCGACGATGTCGACGCCGTCCGAAACCATTTTTTCGACATGCTTTAAGGCGTTTTCAACAGAACTGAATTTTCCGCCGTCCGAAAACGAATCGGGGGTCAAATTCAAAATTCCCATTATTTGTAAATTTTTATTTTGCATTTCTAAGTTTCAATATAAATTCGTCAAAATCGCCTGTTTTAAACTCCCGCTTTAAGCTTTCAAGCAAATCCGCGGCCCTTGAAAAATTGCCCGAGGCAATCTCGACATTTGCAAGCCCCGCAAGAGCTTCTTTTTTATATCCGTTCTTTGCCGCCGCGTAAAAAGTCCGCGCGGTTTCAAGATTGCCCTCCGAAAGCGCGATGTCGGCAAGTTTCAAGCAGACAAACGGATTAAGCGGATTTTTTGCGTGCGATTTTTCAAAAAATTCCTTTCCGCCCTCCCCCTTTGCCTGCGAAACAACCCCCATAATTTCAAAATATTGCCAAGAATCCGCGCCGAGGCTTGGCGCAATTTTTTCAGCCTCTTCGGGACGGTTTGAAAGCGCGAAAAACCGCGCGATTTCATAGGCTTTTTCTTCGGGAATTTTTGCCTGCGAATATGCCTCCAACGCGGGCGAAAACATATTCAAATCGATGTAAATATCGCCAAGCAAAACGGAGTCTTTCTGTTGGGAAAGGGACAGCGACTTCATCGCCTCAACCGCCGCGCAAGCCCCGTATTTGTCGCCATTTTTAAGGCGTAAAAACGCGAGCATCCGCCAAATTTCGGCGTCGGTTTTTGATATTTTCAAAATATCGTTTAGCGCGTTTTCAAGACGGGCATAATCGCCGATTTCGCTTAAACACCTCGCCCTTGATTTTAGAAGTTTCAAATCTTTTGGGGCAAAGAGCAAAGCGTTCTCGAAGCAAAGCAAAGCCTGCGGATAATTTTCAAGCGAGAAATGGCAGTAGCCGAGAGCCGCGTATATTTTCTGGGAATCGGCATTTGAAAGGCTCAGCGCAGCCCCGAACTCCTTTATTGCGCCTTCAAAATCGTTTTCCTCCAAGAGCAGGTATGCGAGATTGCGGCGCGCCATATAAAAATTAGGCATCTTTTCGATTGCCGCCAAAAACAGCCCCTTAGCCTTCGCTTTTTCCGAAATTTGGACGGCGGCGTTTGCCGCGTTAAACAATAGCGGAGCCCCAGCGCGCTCATCGCTTAAAGCTCCAAAAAGTACTTTCGCCCTCTGCGGCAAATCTTCAATGCCTGCCGCCTTTTTCAGTACGCCGGCTTCAAACTTGTTGGCAAGAGGCTCGATTTCCGCCGCGTTCAATTCAAAAACCGCGCCGAAAAAAGCCAAAAACAATAGTCGCGCAAAAATTTTCATTTTCTGTTGATTTTAAATGTTATGGGCAGGAGAAAACGCGCCCTTGCGGGCTTGCCGCCGCGTGTCGGAACATCGTACAGAAGGTCTTTCAAGGATTTTTTTGCGGAATCCAAGAAATCTTCATGCGTAAAACTTTCGACGCTTTCAAGCTCAACGCTTCCGTCTTCGTTTATGTAAACCATAAGGCGGACTTCCCCCTCGACTCCTTTTTCAAAAAGTTTGCGAGGATACCGCAATGCGCCGCGCTTCCTGCACCTCGGAGTAAAATCAAGCTCGGAAATTTCAAAAGCCTCGACGCCGAAAGCAGAAGGCTCCAAAGACGCGCCTTCGGGCGCGAATTCGGAAAATCCGAAGAACGAATTGCCGCCAGCCCCTTCGACTGCAAATTTCGCAAAATCCGACGCAGGAATTTCAATTTTTATTTTCACGGCAGAATGCGGGGAAGGCGCGTTTGAAACGCGGATGTTTTTCAGCCCGCTTTTCGGCGCAGACTCCTCGTTTTTTTTAGGGGTCAATTCCACAAAAGTTTTTTTTGACGGCTGCGGAGCCCCGCAGGCGCCACGCAAAGAAAGGCAGCGCGAAAAAGGAAAAACCAAAAATATGAGAGAGCTCAAAACAAGCGCGCATGCAAGGCTTGCGGCATGCAGCGAAGCAGGATTTGAATTGCGGAGCGGAGCATTCATAATCCCCCCTCCTTTGTCTTGTCGCTTGCAATGAACACCTTTTCAATTCCGGCGCGCGAGCAGGCGTCCATAATTTCCACTATCGTTGAAATTTTCACATCCGAGTCGGAATCTATAACCGCGTTTTTTTCCCTGCGCAACGAAGCGATTTTTTCAAGCGAGCCAATGCTTACATATGCGCCCGCAACGCTTATTCTGCCGTTTTTTTCGACGAAAATATTAAACGCCTTTTCGGGGGCCTCCGAAGCCTTCTCGGATTTCGGGCGGTCGATGTCGAGAGCCGATTTTTCCGCAAACGCCATCGTAACCACAAAGAAGATAAGCAATATGAACATCACGTCGATAAGCGGAGATATGTTAATTTCCGAAGACGAGTCTGAATTTTCAAAAGACGGCCTGCGCAAGCTCATTTTTCATCCTCCCCCAAAATCAGGCAGGATTCGCACCTGCTCAAATTCACAAGAATTTTTTGCCTTAGCATAGAGCAAAACATCGCCAAAACAAGGGCGGGCAAGGCTATCGAAAGCCCGCACTGGGTGGTAATCAGCGCGCGCGAAACGCCCTCCGCGACCCCGTTTGAATCCGCGCCGATTTCGGAAAGAGCAAACGCCATTCCCGAAACCGTTCCAAGAAGCCCCAAAAGCGGCGCAGTTCCCGCAAGAATTTTTATCATCGACAATGAACGCTCTGCAGGCGGCAAAATTTCACGCCTTACTTCGTCAAACCGCCGCTTTATAAGCTCTTTGTCTTCCATCGCCCCGTCCAGACTTGCGACATTGAAAAAACGGCTCAAATTCCGCTTTGTCGAACGCGGGTCCCTGCACTCGGCATGGAATTTCAGAAGCTTGAAAAACAGCATAAAAGAGGCGTAGTAAAGGTACACGGCAAGAGCAAAAAGAGGCAGCATCAAAACGCCCCCGCTTTTGAAATACGACACCGCCTCGCAAAAAAAACCGTCCATCTCACCCGCAATTTTTCGATATGTATTCGGACGCGACTTTTTCCATATCGGACAAAATCGCCCTGCCCCTGCGCGACAAAACGGCATGCGCCACAAACGACGGAATTGCGACAATCAAGCCAAACTCAGTAGTAATGAGAGCTTCGCTTATTCCGCCCGACATAAGCTGCGGATTGCCCGCGCCGTAAACCGACAGGTCTCCAAACGTTTTTATTATGCCCGTAACCGTGCCAAGCAGCCCCAAAAGCGGAGATATCGCCGCAGAAACCGCGATAACGCCAAGACCCGAAAAGAGCTTTTCGCCGCAGGAAAGCATTTGCTCGTAGGCGACTTCCTCCGTCAAGCCTTTTGACATTCCGCGGTTTTCCAAAAATTTTTTAAGCATCCCGCCGTAAGGCTTCGGCGCGCTTTCCGCCGCTTTCATCGCTCCGTTTGCGTCGCCCTTTTCAAGAAGCGAGCTTATTTTCGCAACGCATTCGGGGTTTATTCTGCCCATCGAAAGGGAGGTGGCCGCCTTAAAAATCGAAACCAAAAACGCAGCAAGCCCGAAAGCCAAAATCGGATAAATCCATACGCCGCCAGCTTCTACTTTCTGCATAAAAGTCCGCTTTTGCGAAAGACTGATTTTTCCCAAAGACGTATCAATCTTCGCATCAAAACGCCCGCCCTTTTCAAGAGATTTCAAGAAATCTTCCCCTCCAAGCCCGACCAGAGCCTTGTCCAAAATTTTTGCGGAAAATATTTCACCGTCAGCCTCTTTTAGCAAAGACGCTATTTGGGACGAAAAGCCCTCGAAGCTCCGCGCGGGCAAAATCTTCCGCGAATTTAAAGACGCCGCAAGCTCCGAAACCGCTCCTCTTAACATATCGTATTGCGAAGTCTTGTATGTGAGATTTTTTAACGCAAAATCGTAATTCACGGAATTTTCGCGAATTGATTTCAGCTCTTTTTCAAGAGACTGCGTTTCAGCCTCCGCCTTCAAAATTTCACTGTTAAGCTCCGCGCGCTCTTTTGCTATTTGAGAGAGGGTCTGCCCGTAAGTTTTCAACAAATCGGAGCATTGCCCCCCAATATTTTGCAAGGCGCCGGCAAAGGCGAAATTAAAGAAAAGGCAAAGCGAAACGGCAACGGCAATCCTCTTCATTTCGGCGTCCTTTCAATTGAAACGGGAACGATTTTATGCGCCGACTTCCCGCTTAAAATATCGGCGATTTCCGAAACTTCGGCGCATTCCGATTTTTTCAGCGCCGCGCAAACGCCGATAAAAACGGCGTCTTCGCCTTCAATATTCCGCACGCTAAGCTCCCTCGAGCATTTGAGCGCAAAAACTCTCGCTTCAATGGCGGCTTCGGCGAGCGAATAGGCGTCCGCGAAATTTTCGTCCGATGACGGCGGGGTTTTCAAGACATAAGCCGCAGGGCGCTTTTGCGATTTTTCAAAGAAGCCTTTTGCCAGCTCCCGCAAGGTTTTTTCCAAGTCGGCTTCAAAATTTTTAAACTTTTCAAGAGAAGCCAAAATCTCCGAAGCCTGAGCCTTCGATTCTTCGTTTTTCGCCCTCTCTTCTTCAATCTCCTTTTTTATGCGCGCATTCAGAGCCTGCCTGCCCGCAAGCCTCGCTTTCAATTCGCTTTTTTCGGCAATCCACGCCTCGTTTGCTTCGGCGTTTTTTTTCAAGACTGCGACTTTTTGCGCCGACTTTTCCATCAGCTCCTGCGCGGAAAAATCCGCATAAGCCAAAGCCTGCAAAAAAGCCAATGCAAATATCAAAAATTTTTTTATCTTCATAGGGTCTAAATTTAAATTCTGCGCATTAAAAGCTGGGACGGCTTGCCCTTTGAATTTTTGCCAAGCCTTTTCAACACTTCAAAAGCGGAAGTTTCGGGAGGCTCAAACTCCGCGGGGGCTTCAAGCATAACCAAAGTTTCAGGAGTTGAAAACCGCAAAAGAAGGGCAAAAACTTCGCATGATTTTTTCAGAAGCAGGGGGTACGGAGCGTCGGCGAAAATCAAGTCAAACGGCTCCAAAAAGGAATCCGCCTTCATATTGAAACAGTCGGCGGAAAGCACGCGCGCATCGATTTCGCCCATGGATTTTTTTACCGCCGCAACATTGCCCTTTAAACAAGCCGCGGCCTGGCGGGAATTTTCGACAAACACGGCCGACTTTGCGCCCCTGCTTAGCGCCTCCAGCCCGTAGGAACCGGTCCCCGCAAAAAGGTCAAGCACGTTTGCGCCTTCAACGAATTCCGAAATGGAGGAAAACACCGCCTGGCGCGCCGCGTCGGTGGCGGGCCTCGTGGCGTCGCCTTTAGGAGACTTTAAAATAATTCCTCTTGCCTTTCCCGATGTAATTCTCATTTTTTTATCCCTTTGAATTATGAAGAAATTAAAGGCTTTGTCAATCGCTCTATCAATCCTGTCCGGCTTTTTTGCGCAATTTTTGCAGGCGGAAGAAAACGCCGAACGCAAGAGTTCGATATACTTTATCGCCGAAAACGACATCGGCTTTTCAGATCGCTACTACACGAACGGATTGAAGCTGACATACTTGTCCCCGTCGGACGGCCTGCTTATAAACAGGCTGCAATTCAAGTTTTTGAGGCTTTTAAATTCGGACAAATCCGCCCAGCCGACCCAAAGCTTGTCGTTAGGACAGGATATGTATGTAAGCTACGACATTGACGACACAAATCCCCCCATGACAGACCGCCCCTATGCCGGCTGGCTATACATTACGGACGGGGCGCACATAGCAACGAAAAACACTCTCGACAGCTTCGCAATAACAATCGGGGTTGTCGGGGAAATTTCCGGCGCGGAATACACCCAAAAAAGATACCACGAATTCATAAATGTCGACAGACCCATGGGCTGGGACACCCAGCTGAAAAACGAACCCGCCTTCACCATATCCCTAAACCACTCGGAGCGAGTGTTTGAACATTCTCTTTCCGACAATTTCCGCACCGATTTTATCTGCTCTGCGGGCGCGAACCTCGGAACCGTGTCAACCGAAGCAATTGTGAAGGGGTTGTGGCGATTCGGTTTCAATATGCCCTATTCTTTCGACGCGGCAAGAATTGATTTTTCAAGCTCGCAACAAGTGGAATATGCCGTGCAAAACCGCCCCGACTGGCACGCATACATATACGCGGGGTTTGCAGGAAAAGCGGTCGGCTACAATATGTTTCTCGACGGCAATGTATTGCGCAAATACGACAGAAGCGTTGACAAGGAATGGCTTGTAGGGGAGCTTAACTTTGGCGCAAGTTTAAGATATAAAGATTTTTATGTGTCTTATTCATGGTGCGTCCGCTCGAAAGAATACAAAACAGAGCGCGGAGGAGTCCAATATTTTTCGGCTCTTATGATTGGCGGAACTTTCTAATATTACAGTTCAAATAAAATTTCTTGATAAAAATTCCAAAAATATTTTAATAGTCCCCATTAGTACACTGAATAACAGTTTTTAAACGGAGGAAACCAAGTATTTATGAAGCTAAAAAATGCCATCACCCTTGCCTTGACGTTCGCAAACACCGCGCTCTTGGCATACACAAACAACCTTGTCGGCGAATACTCCGACGTCATTAAAGCGGACAAAGGTCCGTTCCAGGCAAATCCTGAGCTGTGCTTCCGCGTCCATAAGGAAGGCAACGACTATAAAATAGACGTCGTCCGCGACCTTTGGAGAAGATGCAAAACCTACGCGCAATTTTCCGCCAAAGAGCAAAACGGAGAAATCGTTTTTGAAAATTTGGAGCTTCCGTACTTGCAAGGCCCGAGAGCCTCTTTGACCGGCAAAATCACAAAAGACAAGGTTGAAGGCACCTACTATTTCAAGCAAAAGGAAAACGGCGTCGAAAAAGAATATACATTCCCCTTTGAAGTAAAGCGCATCGAAAGGCAATCCCCCACCTTGAACAAGAATGCCCCCAAAGGCACAACTGTTCTTTTTAACGGCTCCAATTTCTAGGAATGGCGGTCATGCAACAACAAACCAATCGCATGGAAGATCGATAAACAAGAAAAATCGATGATGGTCGCGCGCGACGTAA
>JAGBWO010000255.1 GCA_017629765.1 Opitutales bacterium
ATATCGAAATAAAGAGGCATTGTAAAGTGCTTTAATTGATTGGAGAACCCAATCCGCATCGCGGGCGTAGCTCAATTGGCTAGAGCGCGACCTTGCCAAGGTCGAGGTTGACGGTTCGAGACCGTTCGCCCGCTCCAATTTCCCAATGCCAGGGTAGCTCAGTGGTAGAGCAGAGGACTCATAAGCCTTTGGTCGGAAGTTCAAATCTTCTCCCTGGCACCATTTTAAAAGCCTGCAAATCCGCTATTTTAAAGGGTTTGCGGGCTTTTTTTGCGGAAAAATATCATTATTCTTTCCGCTTTTTGGTAAATTTCATAACAAAGCCTCCGTTGTTTGCTATAGGGAAAGTTATTGTATCACTGCCGTTTACTTCGATAAATTCGTGTTTAAAGTCCATGCCGATTTTATGAGAATTTGTCGTGTCGCGATATATTTCGGCTGTGTATTTTTCGTCAGGATTTAAAAATTCCGACAAATTTTGTTTGCGGTTGTGGTCGCCTTTGACTGTTAATCCCGCCAAATACCAAATATCGCCTTTTCTACGCGCGATTGTGGCATATTCATCCATTTTGCAGTTGATGCCTTTTGTTTCGTCCCAAACGGTTGGAATGTCCGCCAAAAATTTCGTGGTTTCGGAATCGTTTTCGTATGTTGTGGGAGAGTCGCAAACCATTTGAATAGGCGAAAAGTACATTACAAACAGGGCAATTTGGCTTGAGCGTGTCCCTTTGGTAATAAGTAAGTCCCTCAATCGAGAAGGATTATCCTGAGTGTTTGTCATTACTCCCGGAGTATAGTCGAGAGGTCCTACAAGATTTCTTGTCTGCGCGATTTTCACGTTTTGTTCGGGAGACATTCCCTGTGGGAATTCATTGCCGCGGACGCTTTCATAGCTAAGTATATTGGGATAAGTTCTATTCATTCCTGTCGGGCGCGAACAGCCGTGATAAAATATCGCAAGCTTGTATTTTGCCGCAATTTTCGCAAAATTTTCATACATTTCGTTTGCGAGTTGGTCGTCGCGTTCAAAAAAGTCGATTTTAAGCCCTGAGACGCCGTTTTCTGCTATCATTTTAAATGAATTTTCAGGATCGTAGGCGATGTTTTTTGCGAGAGCCCACAGTAGGAATTTTACATTCTTAGACTTTGCATATGCCGCGGCTTCTTTGATGTCGATGCGGTAGTCTCCTTTTAAAAACAGGGTGTCGTCGTTAATGGCGTCTCCCTTTACCCAGCCGTCGTCAATCAGCGCGAATTTCAGCCCGAATTTCGATGCAAAATCAATGAAGTAGTGTGCGGATTTTTGGTTTAACTGTGGGTCGAAATCGACGCCGCGCAGGTTGTTGCGGCACATCCAGTCCCAAGTGCAAATTCCCGAAGGAATCCATGAGGTATCTTTGATTTTTGAAGGGGTTGCGAGCTTGTAAACCAAGTCGCTTTCAAGCAATTCCTTGTCTTCTTTTGCAACTTGGATAATACGCCACGGGAATTTGGCGTTTCCGTTGGTCTTAGCAATAAAATCTTCAAATTCGTCGCCAACAACAACTCTGCCATAGCCATCGATTTTAAAGGTTTTAGGATATTTTGACTGCCAGCCTACGGGATGTTTTTTTTCTTTGTCGAATTTTATGCGAAGCGACGGGTAAGATAGAACGTCGCTTTCAAGCACGGCGATTTTTACGCCGTTTTGCGAAACGGTGAAAGGCAGTCCCGCGGCGAATTTTCTTTCAAGATCTTTTACTTTCCATGTCATTATTTCTTCCTCAAAACAGGCTCTCACTCCGCCGCATCCGTGAATCCAAGCGGTTGCGTCGTTTTGAAATTTCAGCTCGAAGGTTTCGGATTTCACAATCATGGTTTTTTTCCCAGTCTTGCCTGTGAACCTAAACGCAAAAGCGTTGTCGTAAAGGCGGACTGTTAAGGAAAATTGTCCGAAATCAAGAAGCGCCTCCGTGCAGATGTCGCGGATTTTGCTTTTTATGAAAAACGGGGCGTCTTCGGTTTTGTCTATTAAAATTTGTTTTGAGGACTTTATTTTGGAGTTTGCGCCCCAGTCCCCCCTGTCGGTATGCATTGAAATGGCGCAATTTTCAAGCAGGGGAGCGCCCTCAAAAAAGAGCGAATATTTTAGATTTTCGCCGTCTTCTATTTTTGCGGAAAGAGAGCCGTTCGGCGATTTTATTTCCACGATTTTTGCGTTTGCCTGCAATATCGAAACTGCGAATGCCAGAATTGTAACGAATAATATTTTCAACATAAAATTTTAAGATTTTTCCGATATTTTATTCGCCGATTTTTGTTTTACAAGACAATATGCAAATAAAAAGCGTACGCATTTGCGCAAAAAAAACGGACGCCCAAAAAGCGTCCGTTTAAAAAATATATTATGTGAAAATCAATAGTCTTCGATGGAGAGGATGCCCCAGAAGAGCTGCAAACGGTCGCCCGAGGGAATTTCCATGCCCGAAACTTCATCAGTAGTGAGCCTGATGCCCATAGTGTCGGTAGCCGCGAAGCAAGCGGGTTCAAAGGTGTAGATTCCCCATGCCGTTGATTTTTGGTGTGCCGTTGTTGTGTCCGAAGTGCAGCCTGTCAAAGAAAAAGACGCAACTGCAAGCGCGATTAAAGATGCAAATTTAAGAATTTTCATAAGACAAAGCCTAATAGCTTGATTTTTAAAATCAACAAAAAAGTGAAAAAATTTTCCGTACGGGCAAATTTTTTCAAAATCGGGCGTTTTATGCGGGTAATTTTGTTTTATATTGAAAAAAACTTGCGCGAAATAAAAACTTGGGCATAATGTATTTTTAATTTTTTATTCACATTATGAAACCTAAAAAAGTTGGCATTCTGACAGCCGGCGGGCTCGCCCCCTGCCTTTCAAGCGCGATAGGCGACTTAATTCAACGCTATTCGGAAATCGATCCGTCTATTGAAATCATCTGCTATCTCGGCGGATACAAGGGGCTTCTTTTGGGGCAAAGCGTAAAGGTTGACGCAAATATGCGTTTAAACGCGCATGTCCTTTTGAAATACGGCGGCTCGCCAATCGGCAATTCCCGCGTGAAGCTTACAAACGTGAAAGACTGCGTGAAGCGCGGTTTGGTTAAGGAAGGTCAGGATCCCCAAAAAGTCGCCGCAGACCAGCTTGTAAAGGACGGCGTTGACGTTCTCCACACAATCGGGGGCGACGATACCAACACTGCCGCGGCAGATCTTGCAAAATTCTTAAAGGAAAACAACTACGAGCTTACTGTTATAGGTCTTCCCAAGACAATCGATAACGACGTCTATCCCATTACGCAGAGCCTTGGCGCATGGACTGCCGCCGAAGAGGGCGCGAAGTATTTTTGGAACGTGGTAAGCGAATCCACCGCAAATCCGAGAATGCTCATCATCCACGAAGTTATGGGCAGAAACTGCGGTTGGCTCACTGCGAAAACCGCGCACGAATACCGCAAGATGCTTAAAAGCGCCGAATGGCTGCCATCTTTGGGCGTTTCTCAAAAACGCCGCGATGTCCATGCGATTTTCGTTCCCGAAATGGAAATCGACATCAAAAAAGAAGCTGCGCGCTTGAAGAAGATTATGGATGAAGAAGACTGCGTGAACATCTTCATATCCGAGGGTGCCGGCGTAAAGACGATTGTCGCCGAAATGGAAGCCCGCGGAGAGAGCGTTCCGCGCGACGCGTTCGGGCATGTCAAGCTCGACGCAGTGAACCCGGGCAAATGGTTCGGCAGCCAGTTTGCCGAAATGCTTGGCGCTGAAAAGGTTTTGGTTCAGAAGAGCGGATATTTCGCCCGCGCGGCGGCTTCAAATGCGGCCGACTTAAACCTCATAAAAAGCTGCGCCGATTTGGCTGTTGAATGCGCCATGCGCCGCGAAGGCGGGGTTATCGGCCACGACGAGGATCAAGGCTGTGTGTTGCGCGCAATTGAATTTGAGCGAATCAAGGGCGGCAAGCCGTTCAACACTTCTTTTGAATGGTTCCAGGAAATGCTCGCTGAAATCGGGCAGAAATAAGCCCTTTGTTCGGGCGTTAAAAAAAGGGAAAGCTTTTAAGCTTTCCCTTTTTTGTTTTTTTAAAGTCAATTTAAGCAAGCCTTTGAAAAGGCAAATTTAAACTTCGCGGCGTTTGCAGCCTTTCTGACTTGCAGCTCGCGGAAATCTCTATGGGGATTTCTTTGGCTTGCGGACGTTTCTGGCTTAGAGCCTTCAAAAGAATAGGTGTATATTGTGCCGAGCGGTGATTTTAATCTGTTTCTTTTCATTGGTATAAAATTTTGGGGTTGTTGTCTTGCATTGGAACAGACAAAGATATTTTAAACTTGTTCCGCCAAAAATAAAAAAATCGCTTGGGGGGGATTTGTTTTTTTATTTTGCCAAAGCCTATTGTTAGCCCCTTTTCCTTAAAAAAAAAGACGCGCATAAATTTTGCGCGCCTTAAAATGGTTGCCGAAAGTTTTTTACGAGCCGGGATGTTCGGCGGGCAACGATGCAAGCTCCGGAGGAAGCTTGTCGGCTTCGTAAGTCGGGAAGGAAAATTCCAAGAGGCTTACGCAGGGAATTTCAAACTTCGCTTTGCCTGCGCTTCTGTCAACCAAAACCGCAACCGCAACGGGGGTTCCGCCGTTTTCCTTGATTATTTGCAGGCATTCGTCAACTCTGCCGCCTCTTGTTATGACGTCTTCGACTATCAAAAATCTTTCGCCTTTTGCGATTTTGAAGTTGCGGCGAAGCGCGAGGTTGCCATCGACCTTTTCTGCGAAAATGAAGCGTTTTTTCAGCTGTCTTGCGACTTCCTGCCCCAAAACCAAGCCTCCCATTGCCGGAGCCAAAACGGCGTCGTATTCGTCGGGATTTAGTTTTTTTACAAGCATTTCAACAAGCTCTTCAACCCTGTCCAAATGCTCGCAGACTCTTGCGCATTGGAAGAAATGCCCCGAATGCAGGCCGCTGCGGAGTATAAAATGCCCCTCCATAAGGGCCTTTGTTTCGCGGAATATGTCAAGTATTTTTTCGTCTTCTTTTTTCATTTTTGCCTTTTTTTAAATTTGCTCTTCAATTATTGCGCGCAGCTCTTTTTGCGGAGTGCAGTCGGCGCGGACAGCCGAAAATCCGCCGCGGGCTTGGTCCCAAAGCCTCCAAATGAAATTGCGGTCGGTTTCGGGGATTTTTATTGAATTTATTTCTTCTCTTGAAAAGAATTTAAAACGCCCTTCGTCGATTTCCGGCGGCAGGCTTTGCATGGGCTTTTTGCAGTCGAACAAAAACATAAGCCAGTTTGTGGAGCCTTCATAGGCTTTCTCGCTAATCATTGAGAAGAGGTGGAGGTCTCTTTCGGTTAAGTCAAGGCCGATTTCCTCTTTTGTTTCGCGGATTGCGCATTGGAATGGAGATTCGCCGTCCGGCATTTCAAGCTTGCCACCGATGGGAGACCACGAGTCTTTGTTCGGCTCTTTTTTCCGCTTGATAAGGAGCAGTTCTCCCGACGGATTTTTTACGAAAACAAGGACTGATATTTTGAAATCCATCTTGCGAAATTCTAATCGAACACTACTGTTTTGTTTTTGTATGCGAGTATGCGGTTTTGCAAGTGCCAGCGGACAGCGTTTGCCAAAACGGTGCGTTCAAGCTCTCTTCCCTTGCGGATTAAGTCTTCGACCGTGTTGCGGTGGGATATTGTGGTGACGTCCTGCGCGATAATCGGGCCTTCGTCCAAGTCGGCGGTTGCGTAGTGGGCGGTTGCGCCTATGATTTTTACGCCCCGATGGTATGCCTGGTGGTAGGGTTTTGCGCCCGCGAACGCGGGCAGGAAGCTGTGGTGTATGTTGATTACGGGCGCGCCGCAGTTTTTCAGGAAATTCGGAGTCAAAATCTGCATGTAACGCGCCATTACTATCAAGTCCGCGCCGTTTTCTTTTAGTATGCGCATTTGTTCGGCTTCGGCCTCCGCCTTGTTTTCCTTCGTTACGGGGACGCAGTAGAATTTAAGCCCGAGCATTTCGCTCATTTGGCGAAGCTTTTCGTGGTTTGAAATCACGCAGGTGATTTCGCAGTTGAGCTCTCCCATTCGGCAGCGCATTATTATGTCGAAGAAGCAGTGCTCGAATTGCGAAACCATAATGGCGACTTTCGGCTTTTTGGAGGAGGTTGAAATTACTGTTTCCATTCCGAGCTCGCCTTCGGCGATTTTTTTGAAAAGCTCGATTTCGTCCTCGACATTGCCTGCGGGCTCCCACTCGACGCGCTGGAAGAATATTCCGTTTTCATTGTCGTGATGCTGGTCGGCGTGGTGGATGTTGCCTCCGCGCGCGTAAATCCATCCCGATATTCTCGCCACGATGCCGGGTTTGTCCGCTCCGTGCATAAGGGCTATTATGCGCTCTTTCTTTGTGGAAGTTTCTGCCATTTTCAATTTCCCTTTAAACTAATGTTGCCAAAAAAGTCTGTTGATAAACGATTTTGAAAATATCGCAAATTTTATGCCGGTTTTGCAAGCACCAATTAGGCGTAAAGGATGATATTATTTTTGTTAAATTGTTGATTTTAGAAAATAAAGTGCCACTATGTTCATAAAACAAGGGGTATAGCCATGAAAATAATACAAACTCCGCAGGAAATGTCGGCATTCTCCGCGCAAATGCGCAGGGAAAACAAGAAAATCGCGCTTGTTCCCACGATGGGCGCGCTTCACGAAGGGCATTTGAGCCTTATAGACATCGCGAAGAAAAATTCCGACATTACAGTGGTTTCCATTTTCGTAAATCCGACACAGTTCGGACCGAACGAGGATTTTTCCGCATATCCGCGCCAGCTTGAAGCTGACGCTAAGGCTTGCGAAGAGCGCGGCGTTGACGTTGTCTTTGCGCCTCTTGCGTCTTCCGTTTACAAAAAAGACGCTTCCACTTTTGTCGTGGAGGAGGAAATAAGCGCGAATTTGTGCGGCAAGTCGCGACCGACCCATTTCAGGGGAGTTACGACGGTTGTCGCGATTTTGTTTAATATTGTAAAGCCCGATGCCGCCGTTTTTGGCGAGAAGGATGCCCAGCAGGTTTCGGTAATAAAGAGAATGGTCCGCGATTTATTTATGGATG
>JAGBWO010000256.1 GCA_017629765.1 Opitutales bacterium
GGTATTCAAAATGCCCCGCCTTGAAATTGCGCGGAGCTTCAAAAGAGTTTTTGGAAAAGTTATCCATTGCAAAAATTTATTTTTTTTATTCTAATTGCGCTCAAAAGATTTTTCAGATGGAAGAAGAGTTTATACAAAGCAAACAAAATCCACGAATAAAGGCGTTGTCAAGACTTCAAGAGCGTTCGGGCAGAAGAAAGCTCGGGCTTTTCGCCGTCGAGGGGCTTAGAGAGCTTCAACGATGCATTTTGGCGGGCGTCGAGGTAAGGGAAATTTATTTCTGCCCCGATATGTTCAAAAGCTTGGAGCATAGCAACTTTATAACGTCGGTGCGCGGAAAAATTCCGCTTTGCAGGGTTTCCGAACAAGCGTTTGAAAAAATCTCAAACCGCGAGGGATGCGACGGCATTTTCGGCGTTTGCGAGCAGTGGAAAACTTCGCTAAAAGAAATAGCTCTTCCCAAAGACAAGCCGGCGCTGATTTTGGTTGCCGACAGAATTGAAAAGCCCGGCAATCTCGGAGCAATGCTGCGCTCCGCCGACGCTTCGGGTGCGACCGCCGTTTTGCTTTCAAACCCGATAACCGACATCTTCAACCCATCCGTCATAAGGGCGTCGCAGGGCGCAGTTTTTTCCCTTAAAATCGCGGAGGCAAGCGATAGTGAAATTTTTGATTTTCTTAAAGCAAACGGCATAAAAGCCTACGCGGCCGCTCTCGGCGCGACAAAAATCGTATGGGACTGCGATTTTAAAGAATCTTCCGCAATCGTGATGGGTTCGGAAAAGGACGGACTTCCGCAAGACATAATCGACAGGTGCGACGAAATCGTAAAGCTTCCGATGCTCGGGCAAGCCGACAGCCTTAACGTAAACATTGCCGCAACCCTCATTCTTTTCGAGACGGTAAGGCAAAGATATAAAAAAATATAGCTTTGGAATTTCTCCAAAGCCATATTGAAAACATATTAAAGTCCGTTAGAATTTCAGCCCCGTCAAAATCGCCTTTTGAACGTGAAGGCGGTTTTCGGCCTCGTCGAAAATTATCGCCTTTTTGCTGTTTAAGACGCCCGCGCTGACTTCTTCGCCCGCATGCGCAGGCAGGCAGTGCATAAAAAGTGCGCTGTCTTTGGCTTTTGCGAAAAGCTTTTCGTTTACTTGGTAAGGCGACATCGTTTTGACACGCTCCGCCTTTTCGGCTTCTTTCCCCATGCTTACCCAAACGTCGGTGTAAAGAACATCGGCATTCTTTGCGGCTTTTTCCGGATCCGGCTCAAATGTCCAAGTCGGCTTCAAATCCGCGTCTTCAAAGAACTTGTCAAGCTCCTTTGTCGGGCGGAATTCTTCGGGGCCGCTCAGCACGACTTCCAAGCCGAACATTCCTCCCGCCAACGCGAGTGAGTAAGCCATATTGCATGCAGTGTCTCCGTAAAATACGAATTTCCTCCCCTTTATGGCTTCGAGGGTCGGATTTCCGTTTCCGAAATGCTCCATCATCGTAAAGATGTCGGTATAGCTCTGGCACGGATGAAGAGCGTCTGTAAGCGCGTTTACGACGGGAAGCCCCGAATATTTTTTGAAGCCTTCCACAACATCGTGCCCGAACGCCCTGATTACAATGCCGTGCAAATACCTTCCCATAACTTTTGCGGTGTCCTCAACGGTTTCGCCGCGCGAAATCTGCAAGTCGTCGGCTTCCAAAACCATCGGATTTGCGCCCAATTCATAAACGCCCGTCTGGAATGAAAGGCGCGTGCGAGTGCTTTTCTTGAAGAAAATCAACCCCCAAGACTGGTCTTTTAATACGTCGAGCCTGCCCGCTCCGCGAATTTTTTTGTAGCGGTTTGCTATGTTAAAGACTTCTTTCGCCTCGTCGAAGCTAAAATCTGTTTCCCTTAAAAATGATCTCATATTTCGGATATTGTTTTTTCAAATATTTTCAGCGCCGAATTTGCTTCGGATTCCTTTACGTTAAGCGGAGGCAAAACGCGAAGGGCGTTAGACCCCGCAGGGATTAAAATAAGCCCGTTTTCAAGAAGCGCGGAACAAACATCCGCATTCTTGTAATTGTCTTGAAAAAGTATGCCTATCATCAAGCCCACTCCCCTTGCAAGCTTAATTTTCTGCGGATATTTTTTCGCGATTTTCTGCAGCGAAGAAAGCAGCTTTTTGCCGAGTTTTTCGGCGTTTTGGCAAAGCTTTTTCGAGTCTATTTCATCCATTACGGCGTTTGCGGCGGCGCAAGCCAAAGGATTTCCGCCAAACGTCGTGCCGTGCGAGCCCGGAGCAAACAAGTCTTGATATTTTTCCGAAAGCCAAATCGCGCCAATCGGGAAACCGCCGCCA